>NZ_JBFBDY010000001.1:0-75267 GCF_040683475.1 Kitasatospora sp. NPDC093558
CGGGGCCTGGGAGGCGCCCGCCCCCGGGGCGCCGGGGGCGGCGGGCTTGTCGCCGGCCACGCCGGTGAACGAGGTGCCGAGGATGACGACCACGTGGTCGGCGCCGGTGGAGGCCGACTCGGTGGCGGTCACGCCGTAGCGGGCCGCGATCTGCTCGGCCGCGTCCTTGCCGCCCTTGCCGTAGGTCACCGTGGTGGTCTTCGGCTTCGAGGCCGCCGAACCGGCCTTGCCCTCCTTGAAGCCCATCGCCGCGAGGGCCTTGGCCTCGGTGGCGGCGGCGCCCTCGACCTTGGAGGCGTTGTAGACGTCCACGGTGGCGGGCGTGGCGGCCTTGGCGGGGGGAGGAGTCGTCGGCGCCTGCGTCGGGGCGGGGGCCTCGGTGGTGGGCGCGTCGGCCGGGGCGGGCGCGGGCGCCGAGGCGTCGGCGTAGCCGAACACCTGCTTGACCACCTTCTGGATCTTGGACGGGGTGACGAGGTTGACGTCCTGCCCGTTCTTCTTGCCGAAGCCGTCGAAGGTGAGGGTGTTGAACTCGACGTTGCCGCCGGTCAGGGCCGGGGCCTGCTGGGCGAAGTCGAGGACGTTCCACTGGTTGTCGATGACCAGGTCCTTCTGCACGACACCGAACAGGTCCTTCAGCTTGCCGATGTCGCTGAGGATGCCGTCCTGCTTAAGCTTGTGCGTGACGGACGAGATGAAGGCCTGCTGGCGGTGGGTGCGGGCGAAGTCGCCGCTGTTCCCGTCCGGGCCGTCCAGGTTGTGGCGCTGGCGGACGAAGGACAGCGCCTGGGAGGCGTTGAGCTTGTTGATGCCCTTGTGGAAGTCGGCGCCCGAGCCCTGGCCCTCCATGGCCGGGTCCTTGGTGTCGTGGGTGAGGCAGACCTCGATCGGCTCGACCGCCTTGGCGATGTCGTAGAAGCCCATCAGGTTGACCTCGGCCACGTGGTCGATCGGCTGGTCGACGAAGGTCTGGACGGTGCGGATGGTGGCGGCGCGGCCGGCGTCGCGGCCGGCCTTCTCCAGGTCGGCGCCCTTGAGGCCCTTGGCCTGGAGGGCCGGGGTGGCCTTCTCCTTGGCGTTGCCGTAGGCCTCCTTGATCTTGGCCATGCCCATCTGGGTGCCGTCGCCCTTGAACGTCATGACGTAGTCGTCGCGGGGGATCGAGATGGCCTGCACCTTGCCGCCGTTGGCGGGTATGTGCAGCAGGATCAGGGAGTTGGTGTTGTAGCCGCCGACCTCGGAGCTGTGGCCGGCGTGCAGCTCGTCCTGGATGAACTGCCCGGGCAGGTCCGTGCCGTCCATGGCCTTGCGGCTGTCGAGGCCGATCAGCAGCAGGTTGACCGAGTTGTCCAGGTGCTTGGGCGCGTCCTTCTTCGTCTCGGCGATGGCGTTGGACGTCGTCATGCCGTCGGTGAGGGACGTGTACTCGTACCAGACCACCCCGCTCGACACGAACACCGCGAGCGCCAGCGAGACGGCCACCGTGCGGCCGGCGATGAGCAGGGGCGAGCGGCGCGCGGCCGGCGTCTGCGGCGCCTGCGCGGCGCGGCGGGCGGCGGCGCGGCCCTCGCCGCCGGCGGGGTTGTCAGCCATGCTGCTTCCTCCTGTCCAGGACCACTCGGACCACGATCACGAACACGGCCGCACCCGCGGCCGCGGCCATCACGGGAAAGCCGTGGACGACCCACTTCGCGGAGCCGGTCGCCAGGAGCTTGCCCTTGTACGCGTCGCCGTTGGCCACCAGTTCGGCGGCGGCCGTCACGCCGAGGACGACCAGCGGCGAGGCGCACAGCACCCACCACCAGCCGCTGCGGGTGCTCAGCGCCGCCGCCAGGCCCGTCCCAAGGACGGCGCCGGCCGCGAACGCGAAGCCCATGCCGGGGCCGGAGAGCTCGTCGACGCCCGCGCCCAGCAGGGGCAGGACGAGTGCCAGGGCGGCGGGCAGCAGGGCGCCGCCGGGGCGGCGGCTCGGCGCGGGTGCGGTGCCGCGCCCGGACGACGCGGACCGCCCGGACGACGCGGACCGCCCGGACGATGCGGACCGCTCGGGCGCCGCGGACGGCGCGGCTGCCGCGGACCGTCCGGGCTGCCGTTCCGGCTCCTGGGCGGAGGACGTCCGTCCTCGTCTTCCAGCCACGCACTCACCCCCGGGTGTCTTCCGCGTCCGTGCGCTACGGCGGCGGCCTCACCCGTTCCTCGGCGGGACGGCGTCGTGGTCGCTGTCGATGACTGGACGTCGGCGTTCGGCCGGCCGGTTCCCGCTGTCGGTCGGGGGCAGGCGCGCATACAGGTTGCTCTACAAGGGTGTAGAGATCGAGCGCAGCATATAGCACCCCTGTTCGGCGCAGGTTTCGGACCGGCGCCGCCCCGCGGTTTCCTCGTGGCTTCCTTACCCGGCGCTGGGGGTGTGCGGCCGATTGTCGCGGATGAGAAGGCGATGAGAAAAGCCTTCCCGAAAAGATGCCCCTGACCTGCGACGACGCCGGGCTTGCGAGGTCGTTCGGGGGCGTTCGCGGGCACGGCGGACGGCGGGCTCAGGAGTTGTTGAAATCCGGACCGCACAATAGCGCTCCCCACGGCACCCGGAGGCGAGAGGAGGGCGCGTGATGGTCGCCACCGTCACACCGGCGCCGCCCGCGGCGGTCCGGCACCGGCTCCCGGAGGGCCTCGTCCCCGGCGCGGTGCTCGCCGCCGTCGCCGCCGGCACGCTCCTGCTGCTCGCCACCGGCGCCGTCTCGGCCCGCGCGGCCCGCCGCCGGCTCGGCTACGACGCCTGGTACTACCTGCACCTCGTCACCTACCTCGCCGTCGCGCTCGCCTTCGGCCACCAGCTCACCACCGGCGCCGACCGCGCAGGCCTCGGACACCTCGGGCACCCGCGCGGTCACCGGCGACCCCGTCGACACCCGGTACGGGCCGGTGCAGGTCAAGGTGACGCTCGCGGGCAAGAAGATCACGAAGATCGACGTGGTCAGGTACCCGGCCGAGAGCGGGCGGGACCGTTCCATCAACAGCTACGCCCTGCCGGTGCTCAACCAGGAGGCCATCGCGGCCCAGAGCGCCGCGATCGACGTCGTCTCCGGCGCCACCTACACCAGCGACGGCTACACGCGCTCGTTGCAGAGCGCGCTCGACAAGGCGGGCGCATGAGCGAGCGGAGCGAGCGAATCATCATGAGGTGCGTATGGGCGAATGCCCCTGCCGAGCGAAGCGAGGCGGGCGCATGAGTTCCGGCGTGCGCAGGCATTCCGAGCACGTCATGGGGACGGTCTTCTCCTTCGCCGTCCACGGCGGCGGACGGGCGCTGGAGGACCTGCTCGCCCGGATCGTCGTGCGGCTGCACCGGATCGACGAGGTGTTCTCCCCCTACCGGGAGGACAGCGACATCAGCCGGTTCGAGCGCGGGGAGATCGGCCTCGCCGCGTGCGACCCGGAGGTTGCGGAGGTGCTGGCCCGCTGCCGCGAGGTGGCGGCGCGGACGGACGGCTTCTTCACCATGCGGCCCGGCGGGGTGCTCGACCCGAGCGGCTGGGTCAAGGGCTGGGCGGTCGAGGAGGCCTCGCGGGAGCTGCGGGAGGCCGGCTACGAGCGGCACTGCGTGAGCGGCGGCGGCGACGTCCAGACGGCGGGCGGGCCCTGGCGGGTCGGCATCGCGGACCCGCTGCGGCCGGGGGAGGTGGTCGCCGTGGTCACCGGGCGCGACCTCGCGGTGGCGACCTCGGGCGTCGCCGAGCGCGGCGCCCACATCATCGACCCGTACCGGGGCAAGCCGGCGGAGGGCCTGGCCTCGCTGACGCTGGTCGGCGACCGCCTGGCGACCGTGGACGCGTGGACGACGGCCGCCTTCGCGATGGGCCCCGACCGGGGCCTGGCCTGGGCGGCGGCCCAGCCGGGAATCGAGGCACTGGCCGTCCTGCCGAGCGGAGCCACCCGGTGGACACCGGGCTTCCCGGCCCACACGGACGCGGCTCGGCCGGTCGGATAAGGGAAGGACGAGGGGAAAGCGGCTCCGCCTCGGCCGGCCGTCGACTGCTATACCCTGCACCGGCTGGTTTCCAACTCAGGACAGGAGTCGCCGTGGCGGTGACGAGCGGCGCGGGCCGGCCCGAGAAGCGGGTGGCCATCACGCGGGCCGCGACGGCGGTGTTCGGGCGCGAGGGGTACGTCCGCGCGAGCATGGACGCCATCGCCGCGGAGGCCGGCGTCTCGAAGCGCACGGTGTACAACCACTTCGTCGACAAGGAGACGCTCTTCCTGACGGTCGCCCTGGAGAGCTCCGGCGAACTGGCGTGCAAGATCCGTGAGTTGGTCGACCGTCACCTCGGCGAGATCGTCGACCTGCGGCAGGACCTCACCGACTTCGCCGTCGACCGCGCGCACGCCGTCCTGTCCGCCGGTGACCACGGCGCGCTGGGCCGCGCCATCCGCGCCGAGGTGGCCAACATCCCGGCGGACGTCCTGGAGGCGTGGCTGGAGGCGGGCCCGGTCGCCTCGCTGCGCGACCTCGCGGAGAAGTTCGCGGCCCTGGCCGAGCGCGGCCTGCTGGCGGTCGACGATCCGGCGCTCACCGCCGAGCACTTCACGCTGCTGACCTTCCACGGCGTGGCCGACCGCTCCTTCTGGGGCGCGCTGCCGGTGCCGGAGCAGGAGGTCGAGCGGATCGCCGCCGCCGGGGTCGACGCGTTCCTGACGGTCTACGGAGCCTGACGGTCGACGGGGCCTGACGGTCGACGGAGCCTGAAGGTCCACGGGGTGCCCGCGGGCACCCCGTGGACCCGGGGCGTCACTTCCAGACGACGCCCTTGCCGATGGTGTACGGCTCGGCCGAGTACTCGGCGCCCGCGACCTTGGAGGCCGACGGCGCGAGCGACACGAAGCAGCCCTCGGCGGACTGGCCGTTGGTGAAGCCCGGGGGCATCGGCTTGGCCGTGCACTTCGGGAAGGACGTGAAGATCGCGACGCCCTGCGCCCCGGAGCCGTCCGCCAGGATGCCCCTGAGGTGGGTCAGGGTGGTGTTGGACAGGTCGGTGGTGCCGACGTTGGTGAACTTGTAGCGGATGTAGTACGGCACCATGCCCGCGGCCTTGTCGCCGAGCTTGAGGCTGTCGAGGTCGGCCTGGGTGCCCTGGTCGATCGCGGTGACGGTCATGCTGATGGTGCCCTTGGTGCTGCCGGAGCTGAACGGCACCTGGAGGGTGTCGCCGATCTTGGCGGTGGTCCCGGCCGGGGCGTCCGCGCCGGCGGCGGCACCCGCGCCGGCCGCCGGGGCGGAGCTGGTGGGCGCGGCCGCCGGGGTGCTGGGCGCGGCGGCGCTCGGGGTGGCGGACGGCACGGCCGCGGTGGTCGCCGGGGCCGCGGTCGTCGGGGCGGCCGGAGCCGCGGTCTTCGTCTTGTCGGACGACGAGCTGTCGTCGTTGCAGGCGGTCAGCGTCAGCACGCCGACGACGGCGAGGCCGGCGAGCGCGCGCAGGCTCGTTCTGGAGGTGAAGCTGTTCACGTGACGTTCCCCCGTGCTCGTGGACCGTCGGACGGCGGTCCTCTCGGTGAACGTTGATAGCGCACGCCGGGGCGCCAACACCACGGCTTTGACGGCCTTTTGACCCTGCCGTGACAGGCCGGGGACGCGGCCGGGACACCGCCGGCCGGGGGAGCGGAGCGGTGAACGCCCCGCTCCCGGCGGCCGGTTACGGCAGCGCGGCGTGTTCGGCCCGGCTGGCCGCGAGCCGCTGCCTGGCGAGCGCGCCGGACCGCCCGCGGTCGCCCCCGGTGAGCCGGGCGAGGATCGCCGCGAGGGGCCTGACCTGCCCGGCGGTGCCCCAGTGGCCCTCGGGGACCTCGGTGGGGAACACCCAGACCCGGCCGGGGTCGCGCGGCCAGGCGCCGTCCTCCGCGTCGAGGATCGCCTCGGTGACGTCGGCGATGACCCCGGCGCGGATCTCGGGGTCGAACTGCCCCTCGGGCACCGACGGGACGACCTTGTAGCGCGGCGCGTCGGCGGGCTTCCCGCCGACGTACACGGCGGCCGGCCGGTGCAGGAACAGCCAGGACACTTCGCGCACGGTCGGGTCGTCGGGGTCGAAGCCCTCGTGGCGGATCAGGATCGTGGTGATCCGGTCGAGCAGGGTGGCCTCGGCCTCGGGCCGCAGCGCGCCCTCGGGGATGTGGACGTCGAGCAGGGGCATGGTGGAGCTCCTCCTGACTTTATTTTCTCAACTCAGGTCGGGGAAGAGCCTGCCGGGGCTGGGTTCGGATTGTCAACCCAGGTCGGGCTATCATCGGATCCATGGACGAGAAGCGGCGGCTGGACCCGGCGAACTGCTCGGTGGCGCGCTCGCTCGCGGTGGTCGGTGAGCGCTGGTCGCTGCTGATCGTGCGCGAGGCCGTCGACGGCGCGCGCCGCTTCGGCGAGTTCCGCTCCCGGCTCGGCATCGCCAGCAACCTGCTGTCCGCGCGGCTGGACTCCCTCGTCGCGGCGGGCGTCCTGGACCGCGTCCCGTACCAGGAGCCCGGCGACCGGCAGCGCTTCGAGTACCGGCTGACGCCGAAGGGCACGGACCTGCGGCCCACGCTGCTCGCGCTGCTGGAGTGGGGCGACAAGTACCTCGCCGACGAGGAGGGCCCGGGGATCGTCGTCCGGCACACGGCCACGGACGAGGACGAGCCGTGCGACGAGCCGGTCTCGATCGTCCTCGAATGCGCCGCCGGCCACACCCACCTGCGCTCCGGCGAGGTCTACCGGGCCCCGGGCCCGGGGGCGCGCTTCCTCCCGGCCTGACGTCCTGGCCTGATGTCCCGGTGGCCGCGGCGGACGCCGAGTTGGGCCCCGCCCTGCTGGACGGGCACCTGTGGCTCCTGGTAGCCGGGCACTCCGTACCGTCAGTCCGTATCCTCACCGAGTGCCCCTCATCAGCCTGCACGACCGGTCCGCGCTCGCCGCCCGCCTCCTGGCGGACCCGGCGCTCCACCTCTTCGAACTCGGCGACCTCGACGACACGTTGTGGCCCAACACCACCTGGTACACGACCGGCGGCCCGGTGGCCCTGCTCTACACGGGCGGGGCCGTCCCGGTCCTGCTCGCCTTCGCCCGCCCAGCCGACGTCCCGGCGCTGGAGGCGCTCCTGGGCGAGCTGCGCCCGTTCCTGCCACGCCGCTTCATGGCGATGCTGCCGGTGGGGGCCCACCTCGCGCTGGAGCCCGACTACGGCGTCCGGCACCGCGCCACGCTGCTCCGCATGATGCTCCCGGCCGAGCCCGTGCTGCCCGAAGTCCCCGGCGAACCCGTGCCGTTGACCGGCGACGACATCCCGGACCTCCGCACGCTCCTCGCCGAGGCCTACCCCGAGTCCTGGTTCGACGAGCGGCTCGTGCTCGGCGGCGGCTACGTCGGCCTCCGTGGCACGGACGGCCGACTGCTCGCCACGGCCGGCGTGCACGTCCACTCCGCCGCGTACGGCGTCGCCGTCCTCGGCAACGTGACCACCCACCCCGACGCGCGCGGGCAGGGCCTCGCGCGGGCCTGCGTCACCGCGCTGTGCCGCCGGCTCGCGAAGACGACCGCCCACATCGGCCTGAACGTGCGGACGGACAACGCCCCGGCCATCCACCTCTACGAGCAGCTCGGATTCACCCCGATCGCCACGTTCGAGGAGCTGATGATCGAGGCGCGCTGAGCTGCGGGGGTGTGGGCATCGTCACCGTTACGGCCGGCTGATTGCGCGCCTACGATCGCGAGCGTGAACGACAGCTACTTCGAGCGCACCGGCGAGCGTCGCTTCAAGCCCACCGTCCACGCGGGCGGCGCCTGGAACGACGACGAACTGCACTTCAGCCCGGTGGGCGGCCTCGTCGTCCACGCGATCGAACGCCACCGGGCGGAGACGGGCGCGGCGGGCGGACTGGCGATGGCCCGGATCGGCTTCGACATCCTGGGCCGGATCGCCGTCGACGAGTGCGAGATCACCGTCGAGACCATTCGGCCGGGGAGGACGGTCGAGCTGGTGGAGGCGGTCCTGGTCATAGGCGGGCGGGCGGTGATCCGCGCCCGCGCTTGGTACCTGGCGACCGCCGACACGTCGGCCGTGGCGGGCAGCCCGCTCGAACCCCTGGCCGGGCCCGATGAGTTCGAGCCGTGGCCGATGAGCGAGCTGTGGGACGGCGGCTACATCGCGTCGATCGACGTCCGGCGGCGGGAGCTCGCGCAGGGCCGGGCCCAGGCCTGGATCAGCGGCGGCGTCGAGCTGGTGGCGGGGGAGGAGATCGGCCCGCTCGCGTCGTTCGTCGCCCTGGTCGACACGGCGAACGGCATCGCCGTGCGGGAGGACCCCACGGAGTGGATGTTCCCGAACGTGGACCTCACCATCCACCTGCACCGGCAGCCCGAGGGCTCGTGGACGGGGATGGACACGACGGTGACGTTCGGCCCGTCGGGCCATGGCCTCACCAGCACCGTCCTGCACGACGTCCACGGCCCGGTGGGCTCCGCGCAGCAGGCGCTCACCGTGCGGTCGCTGGGGGCGTAGAAATCGGCTGGGCAGCTGTCCGGCGGCGACCTACCATCGCGCGAATGATCACTCATGAAGCGATACTCGACGCCGCCCTCGCCCGAATCACCGCAGGCTACGTGTTCCCGGACAAGACGGCCGCGATCGAGACGGCGATCCGCGGCCGGCTGGCCGAAGGCGCCTACGAGGGCCTGGCGGAGCGGGAGCTGTGCGAGCGGGTCACCGAGGACCTGCAAGCGGTGTGTCCGGACAAGCACCTGAGGCTGCTGTGGAGCGAGGAGCCGCAGTCGATGGAGGAGGAGCCGGAGTCCGTCGCCCGCGAGCGGTTCGACCGGTACGCGCGGGCGAACAACTACGGCGTCCGGCGCGTGGAGCAGCTCGACGGCAACATCGGCTACCTCGACCTGCGGATGATCGCCCCGGCGGAGCTGGGAGGTCCGGCGTACGCGGCGGCGATGCAACTGGTGGCCCCGACGGACGCGTTGATCATCGACCTGCGCGAGTGCGCCGGCGGTTCGCCGGAGGGCGTGCAGCTGTGGTGCAGCTACCTCTTCGCGAACGACGAGGTGCACCTGAACGACATCTACGAGCGGAAGACGGGTGCCACGCGCCAGTACTGGACGCTGGGCCACCTCGCGGCGCCGCGCTACCTGGACCGCCGGGTGGCGGTGCTGACCAGCGGTTTCACGTTCTCGGGCGGTGAGGAACTGGCCTACAACCTGAAGGCGTTGAAGCGCGCCACGCTGGTGGGCGAGACCACGAGGGGCGGCGCCCACCCCACGGCCCGTATCCCGGTGGCCCCGCACGCGACGGTGACCGTCCCGACGGCCCGCGCGATCAACCCGGTGACGGGCACGAACTGGGAGGCCGTCGGAGTGGAGCCCGACGTGAAGGTCCCCGCCCAGGACGCCCTGACGGCCGCGCTGGATCTTCTGCGTTGAGCTCCCGCGCCCCGGCCGTTGGCTCGCCGCCGACCGCCGGGGCGTAGCGTTCACCGGCACCGCATTGCAACGATCGTTGCGTTACTCTCCAGGGCTCTGCAACGATTTAGATGCTCTGACCTGCTGTGATGTCAATTTCGCGCAACGAAGGTGTTGCCGAGAGTTGGAAAGCAACGTAGCTTTTCCATCGTCAGAAACGACGAGGGCAACCAGGCCCCCGCCGCTGATCGAAGGAGAAGACGATGCAGAAGTTCACCACCACCGCCCCGATCGCCGCCCTTCTCGACGTCCCCGCGGGCCTCATCCGGTTCATCGCGGCCGACCGCGCCGAGACCACCGTCGAGGTCCGGCCGGCCAACGCCGCCAAGGGCCGTGACGTGAAGGCGGCCGAGCGGATCGAGGTCGGGTACGCCGACGGTGTCCTGCGGATCGTGGCCCGGGAGGCGGAGAGCCGGATGCTCGGCAACTCCGGCGCGGTCGAGGTCACCGTCCAGCTGCCGTCCGGTTCCCGCGTCGAGGCGAAGGCGGCCGACGCCGAACTGCGGGGCGCGGGCCGGCTCGGTGATGTCGTGTTCGACGGCGCACGGGCCACGGTGGAGCTCGCCGAGGCCACGGAGGCCCGCATCACCGTCCAGGCCGGCGACGTCACGGTCGGCCGTCTGAACGGTCCGGCCACGGTGACCGTCCAGCAGGGCGACATCCGCATCGCCGAGGCGGTGCACGGAGAGGTCATGCTGACCACGCAGTCCGGGGACATCACGGTCGGCGCCGCCCGTGGGGTGTCCGCCTCGCTGGACGCCGGCACCTCCTACGGCCGGATCCAGAACTCGCTCCGGAACACCGAGGGCGCCGCCGACCTGCGCATCCGGGCCACCACCTCCTACGGCGACATCACCGCCCGCAGCATCTGAACCGCACCCGCCCACCCCGATCACGTCCGAACTCCCTGGAGAGAAGCACACCATGAGCATCAACCACGCTGCTTGGACCGGCATGGTGCAGGTCGAGGACACCGCCCTGGCCGTCACCGACACCGGCGGGTCCGGCACCCCGGTGGTCTACCTGAACGGCTCCTACGCGGACCAGTCGCACTGGCGGCGCGTGATCGCCGAACTCGGCCCCGGCTACCGGCACATCACCTTCGACGAGCGCGCCCGCGGCAAGTCGGGGAAGTCGGCGGACTACTCCTTCGAGGCGTGCCTGCGCGACGTCGACGCCGTCCTGGCGGCGCGGGGCGTCGAGCGCCCGATCCTGGTGGGCTGGTCCTACGGCGCGCTGATCGCCGTGAACTGGGCCGCCCGCAACCCCGAGCGCGTGGCCGGCGTGGTCGCGGTGGACGGCGCCATGCCCAGCCCGAGCGACTGGCTCGACGACGCGCAGCGGGCCAAGATCCGCAAGCTGTTCCGCCGCCTCAGCCCGCTCTTCCCGATCTGCCGCCCGCTCGGCATGGCCGCCCGGATGAACGCCGCCCAGCACGCCGACATCAACTTCCAGGCCATCGAACTCTGCGCGCCCACCGCCCTCGAACCGGCCCTCGACCGGCTCACCGCACCGACCCGCTACGTGGTCGCCACCGGCGGCAACCTCGGCGCCAAGGAGAAGGACATCGAGCAGTTCCGCGCCAACCTCGAACCGGTCCTCGCCCGCAACCCGAACATCAAGGTCAGCGCCAAGGTCCCGAGCAACCACTCCAAGATCCTGCGCAAGGACTTCCGCGCCGTCGCCGCCGCGACCCGCGAGCTCGCCACCACGTCCGCGGGACAGGCCGGTTGAGCCGGTGGCGCAGCCAGGCAAGCCCGTGTCGGCCCAGCGCATCCGCCCTGCTGTGGAGGGGGAGCCGGAGCCGATGGACGAGGAGCCCCGGCTGTCGGCGTCGAGCCGACAGCCGGGGAACCCGGTGGGGTTACTTCTTCACCGCCACCAGCGCGTTGGGCAGCCTGCGCTCGTACGGGTTCTTCTGGTCCGGGGTGCCCCAGTCGTCCATAGGGTTGTTGTAGAGGACGCCGTTCATGATCAGGCCGGTGTCGCCGCCGCAGCCCATCGAGAGGGCCTGCTTGGCGCCCAGCCACTTCATCAGCCGGGCCGTCTCCAGGATGGACATGCCGATGCTGGTGCTCGCGTCGCGGCCGTCCACGGTGACCATCTGGATCTTGCCCTTGTCCGTGATGCCGACCATCGTCCGGGCGTAGCGCTCGGCCGCCCAGTTGTTGAGGACGCCGCCCTTGTTGAAGATGCCGTCGGCCTTCATGGTGAGGTAGACCTCGCCGTCCCGCAGGAGGGACGGGCCGCAGCCGCCGGCGACGACCCCCAGGTCGGCACTGGTGATGGACTTCCCGGTCGGGGTGTCCAGGATGTCCCCGGCCGGCTTGAGCGCGGTGCCGGCCTGCTGGTACTTCTTCAGCCAGTCCGCGCTGGTGCCGATGCCCTGCAGCACGATCTGCCCCGGCTCGATCTTGTCACCGGGCTTGTGGACGTCCTTGACCACCCAGTTGGCATCCAGCAGGAGCTCGAAGGGTTCGTCCTTGAGCTGCGCCTTGATCTCCGGTGCGACCACCGGTGTGTTGGTGCCCCACTCCGACCTGATGACCGTGAGGTCGTTCAGGTTCTTGCAGGGGTAGTAGCGCAGCGCCGTCGTCACCTCGGTCGCGGCGCTCCCGCAGCCGACGACGTAGCCCGCCGGACGGTTCACGCCGAAGATCGTGCGCTGGTCGGGCTGGTGGGTGACGGGGTCGGTCGCGGTCACCTTGATCGTGGTGGAGACCTGGCCGATTCGGGCGGGGACGATCGCGCCGTTCGGATCCGCCGGGTCCCTGCCGTTCAGCACCAGGGCGCTGCGGCCGTCGGTGGCCTCGCTGTAGATGCCGTCGTTCCGCACCTGGACGCCCTGGACGTCACCGGTGTAGACGTCCGGGGCCGGCACACCCGGCTCGTACTTGCCGGGCACGCCTTCGGACGCGTTGACCCCGACCACGGCGCCGCTCGCCTTGACCAGCTCACGCACCGTGTCCGGGTTGGCTATGGTCCCGCCGAACGTGGTCTGCACGTTGTACTTCGCCGGGTCGATGGTGACCACCCGGACCGTCCACGGGCCGGTCGTCGGGCGCCCGTCGAGGGCGTCGTAGAGCACCCGGGCGGTGTAGCGGACCGGCTTTCCGTCCTTCATGACCGGCTTTCCGTCCTTGTCGAGGACGTAGCCCAGCTTGCCGTCATTGAGGAAGGCAGCAGCGTCGGCCTTCGTGTCGAAGCGGCCGACCCGGACGGCCCAGCCCACGGCGTCGGAGGCGGCTGGCACGTCCGCGTTCCAGCCGCTCGTGGGGGCGTAGATCGGCTCGGTGCGGGCCTGGCCCGCCAGCCCGGGCACGTCGTGGACAAGGTTGGCGAGCAGATTCTCCGCATCCGACTTGCTCATCCTCAGGACGTCGGCTGCCTTCCCCGCGGGGTCGTAGAAGACCGACAGCGTCCAGTGATCACCGGCTGCCTCGCCGTGCGGCGTGCTTGAGGGGAAGCCCTGGCTGTACGCCCGGTAGGTGAGGGCGTCGCCGTCGATCTTCTGCGGCCCGTCCTTCGGCCAGGCCACGGTCCAGGTCTTCGGGTCGGCCGGGTCGTACTGACCGATCGGCATCTGACTCAGTGGCAGGGAGGCAGACGGGGCGTCGGCGGCGAAGGAGCTGGACGGCACCGCGATCGGCACCAGTCCGAGCACCAGGAGCGCCGGCAGAAGGGAGCGGGTCTTGCGCATGTCACCCTTTGTGATTCGAAGGAGAGGAGAAGAGCCGGCCACATTGGTTCGTGGCCAGCGGAAATCCTCCCAGCTCCTTGGGCGCAGGGCGACGCGATATTCGGATCAGGCGGTGGTGCGGCTGGACCACCAGACGGAGCCGAAGAGGAGGACGCCGGGGAGGATCCCGGCGACGGTGGAGACGGCGGCTGCGGGGGCGCCGAGGAAGGCCAGGGCCACGCCGGCGGCGCCGCAGGCCGCCATGGAGCCGCCGAGGACACGGAGTTGGGGGCGGCTCCAGGCGGTCGCGAGGCCGAAGAAGTGGACGCCGACGACGAAGGCGATCCAGCCGACGGTGGCGGTGGGGGTGTGGAGGACGCTGTTGATGACGGCGAGGCCGACGGCTATGCCCACCACTTCGGCGGTGACGACCAGCCAGTAGCGGCCACCGAAGCGGGGGGTGGGGGCGGTGGTCGTCTCGGGTGCGGGGCGGCGGTTGAAGACCCCGAGGACGAGGAAGGCCGCGATAGAGGCGACGCGGAGGGGGATGGAGACGGGGGTCGGGAGGGCGGCGGCGTTGGCCTGGACGAAGACGAGCCCGAAGCTCGATCCGATGAGCCTGGAGGCTCGGACTCTGTTCATGATCGGAAGATACCGCCCGGTTGGACGAGGTGGTCGAACTCGCCGGTCTTGGCACCGAGGATGAGGGTTCGGAGCTTGGCGGTGGAAGTGGTGATGACGATCTCGGGGTCGTTGGACTCGCGGAGGTAGCGGACCTCATCGGTGCTGCTTGCCAGTTCTAGGCACATGCTGCCGTCATCTCCGCCGCTGAACGATGACTTCTGCCAGGAGACCTTAGGCACTAGTGGCGCCTCTCATGCTCGGAGTGGGAAGAGGAGGTATTGAAGAAGCCCCCAGGAGTCCTGAGACTCCTGTCGGCACGAGGTTGCAGCGTCGATAGCAGGCAAGGCGATCTCGCTCAGCTGTCGGAACTTCCTCTGATACGCCGCAATGTTCTCAGGAGTGCCATGGTGCCAAGCTCGTCCGGGCCCATCCAGAACGATTGTTGAGAGTTCTGCGCAGCCGGGATTGCACATGAGGAAGCCGCTTGGATGCGAGGGGTGCGTGGTCGCAGCGAACGGGAGGATCTGAATATCCACATTGGGGTGTTCGGCCATGTCAAGCAGACGGGTCAGCTGTGCTCTCATGGTTTCTTTGCCGGCAAACATCATCCGCAGTGCAGCTTCGTGGATAACGAACCGAAACTTTCGTTGGTCGTCATCCAAGATCTGTTGGCGATCCATGCGGAACTCGACTGCAGTTGCCAGATCCCATCGACCGTTGCGATAGGCATCCATGTAGATCGCCTCGGCGTACGCAGGCAGTTGAAGCAGCCCAGGGATGTAGAGCGTCTCGTAGGTTTCGAGCTGGACCGTGCGATCTTCCAGTTCTGCTAGATCGAGCGAGAGACCCGGAACCTTGCCCTCGTACTCGCTCCACCATCCCTTGCCTGTGCTTCGGCCCATCTCCGCAAGAACCTTGCGATAGGTCGGATCCGTGCATCCGTAGGCATCGAGCCAGACTTCGAGGCGCTCGGGGTTGAGCGTGATCCGGCCCGCCTCGGTGTGGCTCACCGCTGGGACCTTCATGCCGACCAGGGCGCCCGCCTCGGCGGACGAGAGGCCGGCTGCCGTCCGCAGGCGCTGGAGCTCTTCGCCGAATCGGCGCTGTCGCTGGCTGATTGGTCCCTTGTATCCCACGATCGTCCTTCCCTTCGGCGCAGTCTCGCGCACAACCCATGCGGAACGCCACCAACGAGTGATGGCGAGCATGAGGGCTTGCAAGTTTGTCAGGCATCCCCCTACTCTCAGTGTTGCACCGATCACATGACGGAGTGTCAGTAACGCCTGTTCTGGCTCACGGCGACGACTCCGTACCTCCTCCCCCCGCGAGGTCTCTCATGCGTGCCCTCAACCCTCCCGACTGGACCACCGCTCGCACCGAACTCCGTGAGCTCCTCCTCTCCTCCGGCTGGCCGCCCTCCACCACCGCCGACGCCGAACTCGCGCTCCACGAGCTGATCGTCAACGCCTGGATGCATGCGGGAAACCCCGCCCCCCTCGTCGTCCTCGCCCTCCGCCCCACCCGGCTCCGGGTCACCGTCTGCGACGAGAGCCCGACCATCCCCGAGCCCCGTCTCGCCCCCGACTTCGCCGAATCCGGCCGAGGCCTCCACCTCGTCCGCTCCCTCACCCACCGCTTCGGCGCCGACCCGCGCAAGCAGGGCAAAGCCGTCTGGTTCGAGATGGATGCCGCATGAACAACCGCCACCCCATGAAGCCCACCGACCCCCGCGTCCGGGACTACACCGAGTCCCAGGTCCGCACCCTCATCGCCGAAGTCCACGAGCGCGGAAAGAAGTTCGGCCTCGTCTGGCCCTCCGCCACCACCGACACCACCCTCGACGGCCGTGTCCTCGTCCGCTTCAACACGGCTCCCGTCACGACTCTCCTCAACCTCCTCAACCTCCTCCTCGACGCCGAACGCGACGACGACCAGTGCGTTTCCTGATCGCCGCCGCGTTCGCCGTCCTCCTCGCCCTCGCGATCGCCACCGTCGCCCTCGGGGTGATCACCGCTCTCAACATTGCAAAGCCCGACGAAGAGGAGTCCCGCGAAGATGCCTGACCCCCAGCCCCTCCCCAACGCCCTCGCCGCGGCCAACTACGCCGTCGCCGCCGCCTTCAACGCCCTCAGCCCCGGCTTCGTCGCCCCTGCTCCGCCCGACGACTTCGACTGGCCCGCACTCGAAGGCTTCGTCTACCAGCTCGGCTTCGCCGCCGACCACTCCGAGCTGGCCCTCAACCTCTACCGGCTCCTCACGGCCGTCCAGCGCATCGCCTACCGCGAGGGCGGCGGCCGGAACCTCTGGTCCCCGGCCCGCATCAACCCCCGCCCCAGACAAGCCGGCTGAAACGCAGGAAGTCGGCCCATCCGACTTCCTGCGTCACCGAAGCCGGGACGGATGCGGGAGCCGGTGGGATTCGAACCCACGGGCAGACTCGGAGCAGGGCCGCTCCTCCTCCGCCGATCGATGCGCGGGGTTCCTCCGGCGCATCGATTGCAATTGGCCGCTCTGCCACGGTCCGCATCCTGCGGGATTGCGCGGTCCCGCTGTCCGTGATCCTACGAAGTGCCGCATCGGCCGCGCGACCCGGTTTGCCGCCATGGCCGGGATGAGTCGCCGGATCACACGTCGCGGGCCGTCGTCCCCCTCGCCTCCAGGTTCCAGGTGATCACCCGCCGAGGGTGCACCCGGATGATGTCCTTGCTGAAGGTGTCCGGCGCGACCGGCGGCACGTCGACCGCCAGCACCTCCGCCCACCCCCGGATCTCGACGCCCCGCCCCCAACCGCCCGCCACCGGATCGTCGGCCGGCGCCAAGTCGTCGACCAGCACGGCGACGTCCGGCCGGGCTTCCGCATTGCGGTACTTCCGGCTGCGGGCGTTGTTAGGCCCGCCGATGTCGATCGTCCCGTCCGCGTTGAGCCGGAAGCCCACCGGGCGGATCTGCGGGGCGCCGTCGGGGCCCGTGGTGGCGAGGCGGGCCAGCGGTTGTGAGGCGAGGTACTCGCGCTCCCTCTCGGTGAAGGTCATACGGCCGACGCTAGAACCTCAAGTGCCCTTGATATCAAGGCCGAAGGCCCCGGCACCGCACGGGAAGTCGGCCCGCCCGACTTCCTGCGCAATCAGTCTCCCGTGAGCTGCTGGTGGACGCACTGCCGGTACTCGGCGAAGCTGTCGGGCCGGTAGCACGGCTGCGTGTGGTCGGCGTACCAGACGAAGGCGGATGCGGCGAGGACGGACACCACGATCGCGGCGAGGGACATCGCCGCGCCGGCGATGGCGGCGCCCCGGCCGATGCCGGTCCGCCCGGCCGTCCGCAGGGCAACGGCGCCGACGACCAGGCCGATGAGGCCGAGCAGCCCGCCGAAGACGACGACCGAGGTGACCAGACCGACGACGCCCAGCACCAGCGCGGCCGTGGCCGTCCGGTTGGTACCGGTGGGCGGCCGGAAGGTGGCGGCGTCCCGGGGCGGCGTCTTCGTCCCCTGTGCATGCATCGGCGGTGTTCCCCTCGACTCGGTAGCTACACGATCGTGCCGCCCGGGGCCCGGGGCGCACATCCCGGAAAGGCGGGAGAAGGGGCTCCCCCGATCGGGGGAGGTCGTGGCCGAACCATCCGGTCATACTGGCGGTCATGATCAGGGGAATCCGGCCGCTCCTGCGCGGCTCCACGTACACGGGGGCGCTGTTCGCCTGTTCCGGCGCCTTGGCGAGCCTTCCGCTGCTGCCGTTCGCCATGCTGCCGGCGCTGGCGTGGAGTTCCGGTCCGTACGGGGTGCATGCCGCGGTGACGCTCCTGGTCTGGGCTGTGCTGATCGGTGCGATCGGACTGGCCCGCACGACGCGGCGGGCGCTGGTCGTGGCCGCCCGCCGCCTGCTCGGGGTGCCGCTGCCGGATCCGGCCGCCCGTCGGTGGCCCGCGAACGCCGCAGCTCCCGCGAACGCCGCCGCTCCCGACGGCACCGACCGCTGGCGGACCCCGCTCTGGCTGGTGCTGCACGTGGCACTGGGGTGGACGGCGGCGCTCGGCGGCGGCGTGCTGCTCCTCATGGGGGTGTCGCTGCCCGGGAACTGGCTGGACACCGAGCTGCGGTTGAGCCTGTTCGGCCACGCGGTCGAGGTGACGGATGGGTGGAGCTGGGTGGCGGCGCCCGTGTGCGTGCTGATGGCGGCGGTCGTGGCCGTGGCGGTGACGGGCGCCCTGCGGTGGCTGGCGCCGAGGCTGCTGGGGCCGTCGTCGGCCGAGCGGCTCGCGCTCGCCGCCGAACGGGAGCTCCGGCTGGCCGAGCGCAACCGGCTGGCACACGAGCTGCACGACTCGATCGGGCACACGCTGACGGCGGCGACGATCCAGGCGGCGGTGGCCGGCGAGGTGCTCTCCGCCGACCCGGTGGCGGCGCGGGCCGCCATGCGCAGCATCGAGGAGTCGGCGCGGGCCGCGCTGGAGGACCTGGACTACGTCCTGGGCGTGCTGCGCGAGGAGCAGGCGGGCACGGCGCCGACCCGGACCCTGGCCGATCTGCCCGAGCTGCTGGACCGGTTGCGACACGCGGGCGCGGTGGTCGAGCCGGAGCTGCTCGGCGAACCGGCGCAGGTGCAGGGCACACTCTCCCGGGCGGCGTACCGGATCCTCCAGGAAGGGCTGACGAACGCGCTGCGGCACGGGGCCGGCGGTCCGATCACGGTCCGGGTGGTGGCAGGGGCGGACGGTCTGGAGCTTGGTGTGGTCAACCGGATCGCGGCGGTCGGCGGCCCGGGGCGTGCGTTCCCGACGTCCGGGCACGGTCTTCCCGGGCTGGCCGAGCGCGTGCGGCTGCTGCACGGTGAGATCGAGGCCGGCCCGGACGGCACGCAGCACTGGCGGCTGGCGGTCCGGCTGCCGGTACGGTCGTCCGCATGACCGAGCCCGCCGGCTGCCCCGCCCCCGCCGCCCCCGTCACCCCCGTCACCGTCCTGATCGCGGACGACGACGAGGTGACGCGCAGCGGGCTGCGCACGCTGCTCGCGCTGCAACCGGGCATCGCGGTGGTCGGGGAGGCCGCCGACGGGATCGAGGCGGTCGAGCAGGCGCGGCGGCTGCGGCCGGACGTGGTGCTGATGGACGTGCGGATGCCGCGGTGCAACGGGATCGAGGCGACCCGGCGCCTGCTGGCCACGTCAGCCGAACCCACTGGAGCAGCCGAACCGCCGAAGGTCGTGGTGATCACCACCTTCGAGAACGACGACTACGTCACGGCCGCGCTCGGCGCCGGAGCCGCCGGGTTCGTGCTCAAGCGGCGCCCGGTCCGGCAGATCGCCGAGGCGGTGCGGGTGGTGGCCGAGGGGGAGGCGATCCTCTTCCCGGCGGCGCTGCGCCGGATGGTCACCGCCCGCCCGTCGGCCTCGGCCGTGGCCCTGCCGCAGGCGGCGCTGACGGGTCGGGAGGAGGAAGTGCTCCGGCTGATGGCCACCGGACTGTCCAATCCGGAGATCGCGGAGTCGCTCGTGGTGAGCCAGGAGACGGTGAAGACGCACGTCGGGAACGTCCTGCTCAAGCTCGGTGCGCAGAACCGCACGCACGCGGTGGTGATCGCGTACGAGTCCGGCCTGGTGGTGCCGGGGTTCGCGGGCTGAAACCCACGAGGCTGAAACCCTCGCGGGCTGAAACCCACGAGAATGCAACCCTCGCGGGCTGAAACCGCTGAGCCGCTACACCGCCCGCAGCAGCAGGTGCCCGCGCCGGAAGCGCTCGTTCTCGCCCGGCTGCCGCAGCATACGGCCGACCTCCGCGAACCCGGCCCCGCCCGCGAGCCGCGCGAGCTCGTCGACCGGCCACCGGTAGGCCGTCGTGACCTTGTGGTCGAACGGCGTCACCGGCTCGCCCTCGGCCTCGAAGAAGCCGATCAGGAGGTGCCCGCCGGCCGCCACCACCCGCCTGAACTCGCCCAGGTAGGACGGGATGTGGGCGGGCGGCGTGTGGATCAGCGAGTACCAGGAGACGGCCCCGGCCAGCGACCCGTCCGCCGCCTCCAGCGCGTCCATCGACCCGACGTCGAACCGGATGCCGGGGTACGTCTCGCGGGCGATCCCGACGAGCGCGGGGGAGAGGTCGACGCCGAAGACGTCGATGCCGTGCCCGCGCAGGAACGCGGACACGTACCCCGGCCCGCAGCCGAGGTCCGCGACCGGGCCGGGAACGCCGGAGGACCGCACGACGTCCGCGAAGGCGGTGACGAACGAGCGGTCCAGCGGGAGGTGCGCGAGCCCGTCCCGGACAAGGTCGGCGTAGCGGGCGGCGACGGCGTCGTACGCGCCGGCGGTGGTCTGGTGATGTGACGAGAGTTCAGGCACGGTCGACGACCTTACGACCTTACGACCTCACGACCTCACGATCCCGGCGCCGGGTCGATCATCATGTCGTCGTATGCACGAGATAGCCTCGTCCGCGCGAATGCGGAGCACAGGCACGACGGGGGATCGGACCATGGAACGCAAGGGCGACGGCGACGAACGCCTGGCAGCCGAGGGTGAAGTGGCGGTCGCCCGCCTGGCGATCGACTCCGGGGACCTCCCGCACGCCGCCGACCACCTCGCCGACGCGATGATCACCGATCCCCAACTGCCCGAGCTGCACGAGGCCCTGGCCGAGCTGTGCGCCGCCGCCGGGGGGCCGGCCGCCGCCCGCGAGCTGTTCCCGCTCGACGGCCAGGTCTTCCTCGGCACGGTCGTCTGCCGCGCCCACGTCGAGGCGGCGGCCGGCGACTGGGACGCCGCGATCGGCATGCTCGCCTCCGCCGTCCAGTTCGAGCCCGGCAGACCCTGGGCGCACACGGCCTGGCTGGCCCGCGAGGACCTGCCGGGGCTGGTCGACCCGGACGCCGTCGCCCAGGCCGTCGCCCGCGCCGCCGGTGGGCTGCCCGACCCGCTGCCCGCCGAACTCGCCGACGCCGTCCGCCCGTTCGACGTCTTCGTGCGGGCCGTCGTGGACCGCCACCCGGACCACCCGCTGCTGCTCGCGATGGCCTCCGGCCTGACCCGCCGCCTCGGCACCACCGCCCGCGCCGTCGAACTCGCCGAGCACGCCCACCGCCTGGCCCCCGGCTACATGCCGTCCGTCATGCTCGGCAACGCCCTGCGCGCGCACGGCCGCCCGGAGCAGGCACTCGCCGTGTGGGAGGCCGAACTGCGCCGCGTCGCACCGGCCGAGGACAACTCCAGCAGCTACCTCGCCGTCGACGTCGCCGAGCTGTACGGTGCGCTCGGCCGCCCCGCCGACGGGCTGCCCTGGCTGGAGCGCGTCCTCGCGGCCGACCCGGACCACCCCAAGGCCGCCCCGGCGATCCACGGGCTGCGCCACGCCGTCGACGGCGACGCCGCCCACCTGCTCGCGCTCGCCGACCACCACCGCGCGCACCCCGACCACGAGTACGCCCAGGACCTCCTGGAACGGCTCGGCCACCGCGTGCCCTGGCTCGGCCTCGTCCCCGGCGCCACCGAGGCCACCGTCAACGTGCTCCACCAAGTGCTGGAGGCGCCCGGCACCACGCGCGACACCGAGATCGACTGCGTGGCCTCCACGGTCGAGCCGCCCAGCTCGCTGTTGGCCGTCCAGCTCGCGTTGCCGCGCACCACCGTCGGCTACCAGTCCGTCGGCACCCCGGACCCGCGCCTGCCGCTGGTCGCGCCCACCACCACCCTGTGGATCTGGGACGGCACCGACCCGCACCCCGCCGTCGCCCCGCCCGCCGCCGCGAGCGCCGAACTCGTCCGGGCCACCGCCGAACTCGTCTGGCCGACCGTCCCCGCCGTCTACGACCACGCCGTCCGGCTCGCCGGGCTGCCGCTCGACGACCTTGTCGGCGTGCTCGCGCACCCGCCCGCGCCGCGCGAGGACGAGCTCGGGCAGGCGCTGCTCGCCCACCAGCCCGAACTGTGGGTGCGCGCCGTCCAGACCTTCGCGTGCCTGGGCATCGCCCACCACCGCACCGACCAGCCGTGGGCCCGGTCCGACCGCCGTCGCGTCCTGCTCGACCTGCTGCTCGGACCGGAGGACTGGGTCGTCGAGGCGGCCGGCTTCGCACTCGTCGCGATCGGCTGGACGCACCCCGACACGCGCGCCGACATCGCCGCCCAGCTCGGCCGACGGCTGCGCTACTGCGCGGAGGCGGACCGCACGCGGGTGGTGACGATCCTGCGGTCGATCGGCCAACTGGCGCTCGCGGCGCCGTGGTTGCCGACGGAGGAGCTCGACCGGGCGCGCCGCTTCGTCGCCGCCGGCGAGACGGCTGAGGCGCCCGAACCGGCCGCACCTCAGGAGCCGCAACCCCGGCCGGGCTTCCTCCGGCGCCTCTTCGGCCGGAACTGAGGCGGGCTCAGGCGCACTGAGGCGCACTGAGGTCCGTTCAGGCGCGCGGCCGCTCCAGGCACACGTGCGCGTCGGGCGCGTCGAACCTCCAGTACGCCGCCGAGCCGCACACCTCGGCCGTCCCCGGCGTCGTGCCCTCCGCCGCCTGGCCGTCGACCGGCACGACCTTGGCGATCACCAGCTCCTCTGCGGCAGCGGTGGCGGACGCCCCGCAGGAGTGCGGCTGCCACATGTCCTCCGGGCGCACGGGCCCCGGCACCGCCCCGGCGGCGGCACCCGGCACGCACTCGCCCGACCGGAACTGCCGCCGGACACACAGGAAGAGCCGGTCGTCGGCCCGCTCGCTGCCGTTGGACCAGGTCTCCTCGCCCGCGCCCGCATCGCACACGCTCTCGTCGGTGGTGCGGTTCTGGACGACGAGGTAGGCCTCGTCCGCGCCGCAGTCCACCTGCTGCGGGACGGCCGGGCTGAACCCGTCCGGCCCGAGCACCGCGTCGACGCAGTCGCCCTTGCCGAGCCCGCGGAACGCGGCGTCGGTGGCCGGATCGGCGGCCTCGGCGACGTGCACGCTGTTCGGCGGGACGACGAGGAGGGCGGCCGCGGCGACGGCGAGCGCGACGACCAGGCCGCGCAGCACGGCCCGTCGGCGAGCCGGCCGGGCCGACGAGGGCCCTGAAGTCGCGGGCAGGACGGTCGTCTTGAGCTCGGACCCCGCAGGCAGGATAGCCGTCCCGAGCTCCGACCCCGCAGGCAGGACGGTCGTCCTGAGCTCCGACCCCGCAGGCAGCACGCGCGTCGACTGCTCCGACGACGGAACCGCAGCCGGAACCGCAGCCGCCGACACCTCGGGCACGGCGTGGGCGCGCTCCTCGTACGCCCGGATCAGCGCCGTCCACGCCTCCGGCAGCGGCACGCCCTCCGGCTCTCCCGAGGCGGGTGCGACGTGCGCCAGCAGCGCCTCCGGCGTCGGCCGCTCCGCCGGGTCGAGCGCCAGGCAGGCGCGGACCAGCCCGTCGAGCTCGGGCGGCAGCCCGGCCAGGTCCAGCTCCCCGCGCTGCACCTGGCCGAGCAGGCGCAGGGTGTCGGAGGTGTCGGCGTACGGCGGGCGGCCGACGGCGAGGTGGAAGAGCGTCGCGCCGGCCGAGTACACGTCGGAGGCGCCCGACGAGGCCTCGCCGCGGGCCTGTTCGGGGGAGGTGTAGGCGATCGTGCCGAGGGTGAGGGAGGTGCGGGTGAGGTCGGCGGCGTGCGAGATGCCGAAGTCGATCAGCCGCGGGCCGCTCGGCGGCAGCAGGACGTTGGCGGGCTTCACGTCGCGGTGGACGACGCCCGCGCGGTGCAGGTCGGCGAGGGCCTCGGCGATCCCGGCGGCGATCCGCAGCACGGCGGCCGGCGGGTGCAACGGCCCGGCCTTCTTGACGAGTTCGTTGAGCGAGGGCGCGGGGACGTACTCGGTGGCCATCCAGGGCAGCGGCGCCTCGGCGTCGGCGTCGACGACCGCGACGGTGTACAGGCCGGTCACCCGGCGGGCCAGCGCGACCTCCCGGGCGAAGCGCCGCCGGTCCTCGTCGGAGACCGTGCCGTCGGCGAGCAGCGTCTTGACGGCCACCAGCCGCCCGCCCGCCGTCCGGCCGAGGTAGACCTGCCCCATCCCGCCGGCGCCGATCCGCCCCACCAGCCGGTACGCGCCGACCTGCCGCGGATCGTCGCCCCGCAGCTCCCGCACCCCGCCCACCCTGGCCTCCCGCCCGTGCCCCACGGAGCGACCGTACGCGATCCCGGCGACCCGCAGGTGAACTACCGGGCCCGACTACACCCCTGGGAGCGGATCCTGGTCGACGTCGTGCCGCGGGACGCGCTCGGCGGGGTCGCGGCACTCGGGGCCGAGCCGCAGGATGCGGGACTCCGGGTCGTGCAGCGGCCGGTGGCAGCGGCGGCAGGTGACGCGGTGGCGGACGGCCTCCGGGGTGTCCGTCCCGGGCAGCGGATCGGGCTTTCGGCTGGGGGCGCTCATGGTGAGACCGTAACGAAGCGGGCGCCGTGAAAGGATCCTCCCCATGGCCACCGACCGCACCAGCGCAGGAGACCCGGCGCGCACCCTCGCCCTCCTGTGGGGCCTGACCGCCGAGGAGAAGCCCGGCCGCCGCGGCCCCCGGCAGGCCCGCTCGACCGGCGAGATCGCGGCGGCGGCCATCGTGCTCGCCGACGCGGAGGGCGTGGACGCGGTCACCATGCGGCGCATGGCGCAGGAGCTCGGCCTGTCCCCGATGGCGCTCTACACGTACGTGCCCGGCAAGGCCGAACTGCTCGACCTGATGCTCGACACCATCTACGCCGGGATGCCCCGCACCGCCCCCGCCGACGACGGCTGGCGCGCCCGCGTGACGGCCGTCGCCGACGACAACCGGGCGCTGCACCGGGCCCACCCGTGGATCGCGGCCGTCGCCACCAGCCGCCCGCCGCTGGGCCCGGGCCTGATGGCCAAGTACGAGTACGAGCTGCGCGCCTTCGAGGGCACCGGCCTGCCGGACGTCGAACTGGACGCGGCCCTGACCCACGTGCTCGGCTTCGTCCAGACCTGCGCCCGGATGGCCGCCGACGAGCGGGCCGCGCAGCAGGACAGCGCGCTGACGGACGAGCAGTGGTGGGCCGCCAACGCCGGCCTGCTGGCCCGGGTCTTCGACGCGGAGCGCTACCCGGTGGCGGCCCGCGTCGGCGCCGCCGCGGGCGCGGCGCACGGCGGCGCCTACGACCCGGACCACGCCTACGCGTTCGGCCTCGCCCGCGTGCTGGACGGCCTGGCGGCGCTGATCACGAAGCGGCGCTGATCATGCAGCGGTGCTGATCACGAAGCGGTAGGCCGCCCGTCGTACTCCTCGCGGGCGGCCATCACCTCGGGCACCCGCCGCTCCGACCACAGCGCGAGCCCCGCGACCAGCTCGGCGGCCTCGTGCCCGAGCGGCGTGAGGCTGTAGTCGACCCGGGGCGGGATCACCGGGTGCGCCTCGCGGAGCACGAAGCCGTCGCGCTCCAGCGTCTGGAGGGTCTGGGCGAGCATCTTCTCGCTGACCCCGGTGACCCGGCGGCGCAGCTCGCTGAAGCGGTACCCGCGCTCGCGCAGCGCCCACAGGACGAGCACGCCCCACCGGCTGGTGACGTGCTCCAGCACGCCCCGCGACGGGCACATGCGGTCGAAGACGTCGGCCGGGGGGAGCTTCTCGATTACCTTCACGTCAGTACCCTACTTTGAAGTGCGTACTTTCGAAAGGTTAGTGCCATCCCTAGGGTGAGTTTCGAGGTAGACAACCCGAATCCCACGGTAGGAGCACACCCCATGTACGTCGTCACCGGTGCCACCGGCCAGCTCGGCCGCCTCGTCGTCGAGGGCCTGCTGGCCGCCGTCCCCGCGGCCGAGGTGGCGGTCGCCGTCCGCTCGGCCGAGAAGGCCGCCGACCTGGCCGCGCGCGGTGTGGCCGTCCGGGTGGTCGACTACGACCGGCCGGAGACGCTGGCCGGCGCCTTCGCGGCCGGCGACCGGGTGCTGCTGATCTCGGGCAGCGAGGTCGGCCGCCGGATCCCGCAGCACCGCGCCGTGATCGAGGCCGCGAAGGCGGCGGGGGTCGCGCTGTTCGCCTACACGAGCGCGCCGGGCGCGGCCACCTTCCGCCTGGTCGACGAGCACCGGGCGACGGAGGAGCTGATCGCGGCGTCCGGCCTGCCGTCCGTCCTGCTGCGCAACGGCTGGTACACCGAGAACTACCTGGGCGACGCGGCCGGCACGGTGGCCCGCGGCGTCGTGCTCGGCAGCGCGGGCGAGGGCCGGGTGGCCTCCGCCCCGCGCAAGGACTACGCGGACGCGGCCGTCGCCGTCCTGCTCGGCGAGGGCCACGAGGGCCGGGTGTACGAGCTGAGCGGCGACACCGCGTGGAGCCTGCCCGAGCTGGCCGCCGAGCTGGCCGCGGCCTCCGGCGCGCCGGTCGAGCACCGCGACGTGACCCCGGCCGCGCACCGCGACGTGCTGATCGGCGCGGGCCTGCCGGAGGGCTTCGCCGAGGTGCTGGTGGACGTCGACGCGGGCATCGCGCGCGGCGAGCTGGCCGGCACCCCGGGCGACCTCGCCCGGCTGATCGGCCGCCCGACCGTCCCGCTCGCCGAGTCCGTCCGCGAGGCGCTCAAGGCCTGACCCGCACCGGCCCTGACCTCGGGGTTCTCGCCCCTCGGGCAGTGTCATGACCAAAATCCGGAAACGGAGATGACAGCCTGCCCTCCCGCCCGCTACCGTCACCTCGACATACGCGCGCGCGGAGGGCAGGCGGCAGATGCCGGACACAACGAAGCAGGAGAGCGGCCACGGCATCTGGTACGGAGCCGCGGCCTACGGCATCTGGGGGCTCTTCCCGCTCTTCTGGCCGCTCCTGGAGCCCGCCGCCGCCGACGAGATCGTGGCCAACCGCATGGTCTGGTCCCTCGTCGCGGTCGCGCTGCTGCTGACCGTCCAGCGGCACTGGGGCTGGATACGCCCGCTGCTGCGCCAGCCCCGCAAGCTGGCGATGCTCGCCGGCGCTGCCACCGTGATCTCGGTCAACTGGGGCGTCTACATCTGGGCGGTCAACAGCGGCCACGTCGTCGAGACCAGCCTCGGCTACTTCATCAACCCGCTCGTGACGATCGGCTTCGGCGTGCTCGTCCTCAAGGAGCGGCTGCGCGTCGCGCAGTGGACGGCGGTCGGCATCGGCGCGGGGGCGGTCGCGGTGCTCACCGTCGCGTTCGGGCAGCTGCCCTGGATCGCGCTGACCCTGGCGCTGTCCTTCGCGACCTACGGCCTGCTGAAGAAGACGGTCGGGCTGAGCGGCGTGCAGAGCCTCGCGGCGGAGAGCGCCTTCATGTTCCCGTTCGCCCTGGCCTACCTGGTGTACCTGGAGATCCACGGCCGCGGCACCTTCGGCCACACGGTGGCCGGCTCGTACGGCTGGGGCCACTCCGGCCTGCTGGTGCTCAGCGGTGTCATCACCGCGATCCCGCTGCTGTGCTTCGGCGCGGCGGCCGTGCGGGTGCCGCTGACGGTGCTCGGACTGCTCCAGTACCTGGCGCCGGTGTTCCAGTTCCTCATCGGCGTCGCGGTGTTCCACGAGTCGATGCCGACCGCGCGCTGGGCCGGCTTCGCCCTGGTGTGGGCGGCGCTCGCGGTCCTCACGTGGGACGCGCTGCGCCGGGTGCGGGCCGACCGCGCGGAGCGGGCGGCCGCGGCACGGACGCCGCAACCGGCCCCCGCCCCGGCGGCCACCCGCTAGTCGGAACCTCTACGCGCTGATGTCCCGGCTGGAGAACCGCGCCCAGGCCGCCGAGCCGAACACGGCGACGTAGCCGGCCTGCAGGGCGAGGTTCTTCAGCACGCCGTCCCAGTACATCGGCTCGCGCAGGAGGTCCGCGAAGCTGAGCCAGTAGTGGGTGAACAGGAACGGCCGGATCGCGTCCAGCTGCGGGAAGCTGTCGAGGATCTGGACGGTGATCACCAGCACCACCGTGGCGGCCATCGCCGCGATGCCGCTGCCGGTGAGCGTCGAGACGAACAGCCCGATCGCCACCAGCCCGGCCAGCGAGAGCGCCACCACCGCGGCCACCAGCAGCGCCCGCGGCAGCGCGTCGCCGAGGCCGATGGTGTCGCCGGACAGCAGCGTCACCTTGCCGAGCGGGAACAGCGCGGCGCCGGTGGCCAGGGCGGTCAGCGCGACGGCCGCGGTGGCCGCCAGGCAGAAGACGAGCCCGGCGGTGAACTTGGCGGCCAGCAGCCTCGTCCGCCCGGCCGGCGCGACCAGCAGGTAGCGCAGCGTCCCGGTGGCGGCCTCGCCGGCCACCGAGTCCCCGGCGACGACGCCGACCGTCATCGGCAGGAAGACCGGCAGCGCCACGGCGAGCGCGGTGAACACCAGGAACAGGCCGTTCTGGGTGGTCTGCGCGATGAAGCTCGGACCGCCGCCGTCGTGCGGGCTGTCCGTGTTGACCTTGATGACCACGCCGATCAGGATCGGCAGCGCCGCCAGGATCGCCAGCAGGACCAGGGTCCGCATCCGGCGGAACGTCAGGTGCAGCTCGTTGCGGAACAGCGCCAGGAACCCGGACACCGTCTGCGGCCGCCGCCCGGCGGCCTCCTTCCCGACGCTGGGCGCCACCGCCACCGCCTCAGCCCGCGACATCGAAGCCCTCCCCGGTCAGCGCCACGAAGGCGTCCTCCAACGTGCCCCGCTCCAGGCCGAACCCCTGCACCCGCACGCCGGCCTCGACCAGCGCCGCGCACAGCTTGGGCAGCACCGAGTCGTCGACGGCCGCGAGCTCGCCGTCCACCCGGTCCTCGCCGCGCACGACGTCCGCGACCTGGTGGGCCGCGAGCACCTCGGCGGCCCGGGCGGCGTCCGGCGTGCGGACCACCAGCCGGCCCTGCGCCCGGGCGGCCAGCTCGGCGACGGTGCCCTGCACCACCAGCCGGCCGCGGGACATCACCGCCGCGTGCGTGCAGACGTGCTCGATCTCGTCCAGCAGGTGCGAGGAGAGGAACACCGTGGTGCCCTCCGCCGCGACCTCCCGTACCAGCGTCCGGATCTCCCGCATGCCCTGCGGGTCCAGGCCGTTGGTCGGCTCGTCCAGCACCAGCAGCTCGCGCGGCTGCAGCAGCGCCGAGGCCAGGCCGAGCCGCTGCTTCATGCCGAGCGAGTACGCGCGCGCCTTCTTGCCCGCCGCCGCGGTGAGCCCGACCCGCTCCAGCGCCTCGTCGACGCGGCGGGCGCGGGTGCGCGGGTCGGCCGTCGGGTCGGCGGCGTCGAACCGGGCGAGGTTGTCGCGGCCGGAGAGGAAGCCGTACAGCGCGGGGCCCTCGATCAGCGCGCCCACCCGGGGCAGCACGCTCGCGACGGACTGCGGCATCGGCTCGTCGAGGACGGTCGCCACGCCGGAGGTCGGGGAGATCAGGCCCATCAGCATGCGGATGGTGGTCGTCTTGCCGGAGCCGTTGGGGCCGAGGAAGCCGAAGACCGAGCCGCGCGGGACGGCCAGGTCCAGCCCGTCGACGGCGAGCTGGCCGCCGCGGAAGCGCTTGGTGAGGCCGCGCGTGCGGATCACGTCGTCGGAGGACGAGGGGGCGGTGGCGGGAACGGGGGCCGGGCGCGCCTCGGCGCCCCGGACCCCGGCCGACTCCGTAACGTCCCCCGTTACGGGAGTCTTCGTCACCCCTACTTCACCCCGGCCGCGTTCTGCAGGACGGACTCCGTCACCGCGCCGGCGAACACCCGGCCGTCGTCGGTGATCAGGACGTTGACCACCTTGGTGCTGAGCAGCGTGCCGCCGGCGACCGGCTTGCCGAGCGACTTCACCAGGGCCGTCGGGTCCTGGAAGGCGCCGTGGCCGCCGTGCTTGCCGCCCTCGGCGCCGCCCGTGGGCGTGCCCGCCGGCGCGCTCGGCAGGTGCGCGGTGATCACCGACGTCCAGCCCTCGCCGATCACGTTCGGCTGCTCGGCCGGGCCGCTCTCCTTCTTGCCGTCCGCGCCGCGCTTCGCGTCCGCCCCGGCGCCCGCTCCGGCGCCCGCCCACTTCTCGTCGGCCTGCTTCTCGTCCGCCTTGTGCTCCGTCACCTTGGCGCCCTTGGGCACGGTGAAGTCGAAGGTCTTGGCGGCCGGCTTGGCGAAGGAGACGTCGGTGAAGCGGACGTTCAGCACGGTGCTGCCGTCGGTGCTCAGCACCTTGACCGCGAGCGGGACGCCGTTGCCGGCGGCCACCGCGATGCGGACCTCGGCGATCGTCGAGCCGGACTGCGTCGGCTTGACGCTCAGCTGGTAGGCGTCCTGCCCGGCCACCTTGGCGGTGCCGGACACGGTGACGGAGGTGGTGCCCGCGCTCTCCGTCAGGAACTGCCTGGCGGCCTCCTGCGGCGTCGTCGGCACGCCCGTCAGCGGCGCCTTCGGGTGCTCGGCGCCCTGGTGCTTGGCGGCCTGACCGGTCAGGTGCACGGCCTGGTTGGTCGAGCTGTCCCAGGCCCAGCCCTGGTCGCCGTTGTGGATCAGGGTGTAGCCGGCCATGTTCTCCAGCAGGTCGAGCCGCTGGCGGTCCGGCCCGTCCACCGCGACCCGCAGGGCCTGGTCACCGCCCAGCAGACCGAGCAGCTTGGCCTGCGGATCGGCGGCCGAGCCGCCCCCGTCCTGCCCGCCGCCGCCGCGACCGGCCGCGGCGCCGAGGCCGCCGGCCGCCGCACCGAGCAGCTGGCTCGGCACGCCGAGGTCGGTGGAGAGCGTGACCGTCCCGGAAAGGGTCTGGGTGTCCGAGGCGAGTGCCTTGGCGACCACCTGCTCCGCCGTCAGCGTGGGGAGGTCCGGCGGGGAGTCGGCGGCCAGCGCGGGCACCAGCCCGACACCCGTGGCGATCGCCGCGGCCACCGCTATCGGCACGCCCGCCCGCATCAGGGTGCGCCGCCGCGAGCGGTACGGCGCGCCGCCGTCCACGTTCTCCCCCGCCGCCGTCTCGTTCGTCATGGCGTCATCAACTCCTCTGCCTACCAGCCCGATTGCCTTGCCCTTCCATTAGAGGCCCGCCCCGCACGCGCGTCATCGCCCTGTGGGGCCACTTCGGGGTAGACCCGCCGGGTACATCGACCCTGAGACGTCCTCAGGGTTGGCTCCTCCCGGTGTACGACTCCTGGCGTAGTGTCGCGGCATGGACGCAACCGCCGACGACCGCACCGACTCCCCGGCCCCGCAGCCTCCCGCCGTCAACGCCATGCGCCGCGCCCTGCGCCGCGCGCGGGACGGCGTCACGCTCGACGCCGCCGAGGCGGCCGTGCTGCTGCAGGCCAGAGGCGAGGACCTGCGGGACCTCTGTGCGAGCGCCGCCCGGGTGCGGGACGCCGGCCTGGAGGCCGCCGGCCGGCCCGGCGTCATCACCTACTCCAAGAGCGTCTTCATCCCGCTCACCCGGCTGTGCCGCGACAAGTGCCACTACTGCACCTTCGCGACCGTCCCCGGCAAGCTGCGCCGGGCCGGCCACGGGATGTACATGTCGCCGGACGAGGTCCTCGCGGTCGCCCGCCGCGGCGCCGAACTCGGCTGCAAGGAAGCCCTGATCACGCTCGGCGACAAGCCCGAGGACCGCTGGCCCGAGGCCCGCGAGTGGCTCGACGCGCACGGCTACGACGACACCATCGCCTACGTCCGCGCGATGTCGATCCGCATCCTGGAGGAGACCGGCCTCCTCCCGCACCTCAACCCCGGCGTGCTGAGCTGGACGGACTTCCAGCGCCTCAAGCCCGTCTCCGCGTCCATGGGCATGATGCTGGAGACCACCGCCACCCGCCTGTGGAGCGAGCCCGGCGGCCCCCACCACGGCTCCCCGGACAAGGAACCCGCCGTCCGGCTGCGGGTCCTGGAGGACGCGGGCCGCAGCTCCGTCCCCTTCACCAGCGGCCTGCTGATCGGCATCGGCGAGACGTACGAGGAGCGCGCCGAGTCGCTGTTCGCGCTGCGCAAGGTCTCCCGGGCCTACCACGGGATCCAGGAGCTGATCCTGCAGAACTTCCGCGCCAAGCCGGACACCGCGATGCGCGGCATGCCGGACGCCGAACTCGACGAGCTGGTAGCCACGGTGGCCGTCGCCCGGCACGTCCTCGGCCCGGCCGCGTGCCTCCAGGCGCCGCCCAACCTGGTGGACGGCGAGTACGAGCGGCTGATCGGCGCCGGCATCGACGACTGGGGCGGCGTCTCCCCGCTCACCCCCGACCACGTCAACCCCGAGCGCCCCTGGCCGCAGATCGAGCGCCTCGCCGAGCGCTCCGCGGCGGCCGGCTTCGAGCTGCGCGAGCGCCTGGCCGTCTACCCCGAGTACGTGCGGCGCGGCGAGCCCTGGCTGGACCCGCGCGTCCTGCCGCACGTGCGCGCTCTGGCCGACCCCGCGACCGGCCTCGCCGACCCGAACGCGCCGGTCGTGGGCCTGCTCTGGCAGGAGCCCGAGGACCTCCCGGAGTCGTACGGGCGGACCGACCTGCACGCCACCATCGACACCGAGGGCCGCACCGGCGACCGCCGGGCCGACTTCGAGGACGTCTACGGCGACTGGGAGGTGCTGCGCGAGCAGGTGCTCGCCGAAGGCGCCCCGCAGCGGCTCGCCGGCGACCTCCGCGAGGCGCTCGCGGTCGCCGCCGACGACCCGACGAGGCTCACCGACGACCAGGCCCTCGCCCTGTTCCACGCCGACGGCCCCGCCCTGGACGCGCTCGGCCGGATCGCCGACGACGTCCGCCGCGACGCCGTCGGCGACGACGTCACCTACTGCGTCACCCGGAACATCAACTTCACCAACGTCTGCTACACCGGCTGCCGGTTCTGCGCCTTCGCCCAGCGCCGCACCGACGCCGACGCCTACACGCTCTCGCTCCGGCAGGTCGCCGACCGGGCCGCGCAGGCCTGGGACGTCGGCGCCACCGAGGTCTGCATGCAGGGCGGCATCCACCCGGACCTCCCCGGCACCGCCTACTTCGACATCGCCCGCGCGGTGAAGGAGCGCGTGCCCGGCATCCACGTGCACGCCTTCTCGCCGATGGAGGTCGTCAACGGCGCCACCAGGACCGGGCTCTCGATCCGCGACTGGCTCCAGCAGGCGAAGGAGGCGGGCCTCGACACCATCCCGGGCACGGCCGCCGAGATCCTCGACGACGAGGTCCGCTGGGTGCTCACCAAGGGCAAACTGCCCGCCGCCACCTGGGTCGAGGTCGTCACCACCGCGCACGAGCTGGGCATCCGCTCCTCGTCCACCATGATGTACGGGCACGTGGACACCCCGGCGCACTGGCTCGGGCACCTGCGGCTGCTCGCCGGGATCCAGCAGCGGACGGGCGGCTTCACGGAGTTCGTCACCCTGCCGTTCGTCCACACCAACGCGCCGGTCTACCTCGCCGGCATCGCCCGGCCGGGCCCCACCGCCCGCGACAACCGCGCGGTGGTCGCGATGGCCCGGCTGCTGCTGCACCCGCACATCCCCAACATCCAGACCAGCTGGGTCAAGCTGGGCGCCGAGGGCGCGGCCGAGATGCTGCGCTCGGGCGCCAACGACCTCGGCGGCACGCTGATGGAGGAGACCATCTCGCGCATGGCCGGTTCGGCGTACGGGAGTTACAAGTCGGTGCGCGACCTCCAGGCGATCGCCGAGGCCGCGGGCCGTCCACACCGCCAGCGCACCACCACCTACGGCGAGGTGCCCGCCGAGCGCCGGGCCGCCGCGCTCGCCTCCGACGGCCACCTGCCGCAGCTGCTGCCCGTCCTGGACTGACCCGGCCCGGACCGAGCCGGCCTGGACTGACCCGTCCCGGACCGAGCCGGCCTGGACTGACCCGGCCTGGACTGAGCCGTCCTGGACTGAGCCGGCCGGAGGTCCGGCCGCCGTGCTGCCGGCGGCCGGACCCGGCGGGGGCACCGGCGGGGATACCGGTGTGCGATGGGTCCCATTGATTCGCGCGGGTCTTCGCATAAGGTGCCAGGGCGCGCGACCGGCCCGAGCGTCGCGCCGCCCCGAAACCCGCCGAATCCGGACGAAAGGCGCACCCGTCGTGATGCCACTGTGGTCACGCGCACAGCAGCAGGACTTCCGCAGCCGGGTGCGGGGCTGTCTGCTCGGCGGCGCGATCGGGGACGCGCTGGGCGCCGCCGTCGAGTTCGAGGCGCTGGACAAGATCCTCGACCGGTACGGCCCGCACGGCGTCACCGGCTACCTCCCCGCGTACGGGCGGACCGGCGCGATCACCGACGACACCCAGCTCACGCTCTTCACCGTCGACGGCCTGATCCGCGCCCACATCCGCCGGGACACCGGCAGCTGGCACCCGCCCACCGACCTCCACCTCGCGTACCTGCGCTGGGCCGCCACGCAGCGCGACTGGGGCCCGGACGAGCGCCGCCCCGACCTCGGCTGGCTCGGCCGCGAGGAGTGGCTGTACGCCCAGCGCGCCCCCGGCCAGGGCAGCCTCACCGGCCTGAGCGGGCCCGACGGCGCACGCCTCGGCACCCTGGAGCACCCGAAGAACCCGCACTCCAAGGCCTGCGGCACGGTGGTGCGGGCGGCGCCGTTCGGGCTGCTCACCACCTGGGAGCCGGGCCTGGTGTTCCAGCTCGCGGTGGAGTGCTCGGTGCTCACCCACGGCCACCCGACGGGCTACCTCGCGGCCGGCGCGTTCGCCGTGATCGTCCAGAGCATCGCCCGCGGCGGCACCCTGGAGGAGGGTGTCCACCTCGCGCTGGCGCTGCTCTCCGAGCGGCAGTCGCACGACGAGACGACCGCCGCGCTGCGGGCCGCTCTGGACGCCGTCCGGGCGGGCGAGCCGTCCGCGGCCCGGGTCGAGGCGCTGGGGGAGGGCTGGGTCGCCGAGGAGGCGCTGGCGATCGCGGTGTACTGCGCGCTGGTCGCCCACGACGTCCGCTCGGGCCTGCTGCTCGCCGTCAACCACTCCGGGGACAGCGACTCCACCGGCGCGATCTGCGGGAGCCTGCTCGGGGCGCTGCACGGCGACACCGCGCTGCCGCCGCCGCTGGTGGCGGGCCTGGAGGGGCGCGGCGCGATCCTCGAACTCGCCGACGACTTCGTGCTGGAGCTGGTGCACGGCGCCGAACTGCACGGCCCGGACACCCCGGAGGGCGCCGCGTGGGCCGTCCGGTACCCGGTGGTGGGCTGAGGCGTCCAAGGCACGAGGCGTCCAAGGCACGAGGCGTCCAAGGCGCTTGGCGTCCAGGGCGCGATGCGTCCAAGGAACGCCCCGGGAAGCACAGTTGCCCGTAGCCATGTCCGCCGCCGAGGTGGCGACGGGCACCGCTACGGGCAACTGGGCCGAGAGCGGCCCGGGTTCAGGCTGTGCCGAGTCCCGCCGGTCCGAACGCCCCCGGTCCGAACGCCCCCGCTCCGGCGGCGGCGGCGAACGCGTTCCAGGCCTCGGCGGAGAAGCGCAGTTGTGGGCCGTGCGGGTCCTTGGAGTCCCGGACGGCGACGGCCCCCGCGGCCGGCACGGCGATCTCCACACAGGCGCCGTTGCCACCGCTGTGACTGCTCTTCCGCCAGAGTGCGCCGCTCTCGATGGTGGTGCTCATGGGTGGAATCCCTCTTCAATCTCTGCTATCAGCGTCCGGCTCTCCGCCACACCGAGCGCCGCCGCCCTCAGGTGGTCGTAGAGACTGGTATAGCGGCGCACGTCGGTCTCCTTCTCCAGGTAAAGATCACTCGTCACCCCTTCGAAGTAGACAACCGTGGAATCGGCTGACTCGGGGAACTCGAGCAGGGAGAATGTCCCGGTCATACCGGGGTGGGCGCCCGCGGAGAACGGGATCACCTGGATCGTGATGTTCGGCCGCTGGCTCAGCTCCAGCATGTGCTTGAGCTGGTGGGCCATCACCTCGCGGCTGCCGACCTCGCGGCGCAGCACCGCCTCGTCTATGACGGTCCACAGGCTGCCCAGCTGGTGCTCGCCGTGGATCCGGTCCTGGCGCTTCATCCGCACCTGCACCCGGCGCTGGACGGCGAGCGCGTCGGTGTCCGGCTGGGTGCCCTCGACGACGGCCTGGGCGTACTGCTCGGTCTGCAGCAGGCCGGGGACGAAGGAGGACTCGTAGGCGCGGATCGAGGAGGCCTCGGCCTCCAGGCCGATGTAGACGCTGTAGGGCGTCGGCATGTCGTTGAAGTCGTGCCACCAGCCGCGCTGGCGGGACTCCTTGGCCATCTCCATGAGGCTGTTGCGCATCTGTTCGTCGGACACGTTGTACACGTCGCAGAGGTCGCGGACGTCCCGCTGGCTGATGCTGCGCCGGCCGTTCTCCAGTCGGCTGATCTTCGACTGGGAGACCATCAGCCGGCCGGCCACCTCCTCCGCGGTCATCCCGAGGCCCTCGCGGAGCTTGCGCAGCTCCGAGCCCAGGCGCCGTCGGCGCACGGTGGGATTGATGTTGGCGGACACGTCGACCTCCGGCCGGACCTCTGGTGATCGTTGGAACGGCAGTCCTCGGAACACTTCGGACATTGGGACCAACCCCCCTGACTCGGAGCAGCATGTCACCTTGGGCGAGGTCGGCGCCGGGGAATCACAGCAGCGCAATAGAACGGATCATCGGATTAGCGCTTCTGCGAGACGGCGGAGCCCTCCAGGTGGTAATGCGGCTCAGCGGCTCGAACCGGTACTGCTACCGGCGCTGGTTCGTGCGGGCTCCCGGCGGTGCACGTGCTGGTGGCACATGCTGCGGCAGGCTCCGCCGGACCGTCCCCGGACGACCCGGGGGGTCCTCGGGGACGGCAGAGGGGCGGTCGCCGGGCGACTTCCGTCGCGGGCGACCGCCCCTCCTCGCTCCTGGTACTGCTGGTGGTGCGGGTACCGCTGGTGGTGCGTCGGGTCGTTCGGCGCTCACGGACGGCGCGAACGCGGTGGCGTGCGCCGTCGGATGTGCCGCCGGGTCTGCCGTCGGGTTTGCCGTCGGGTGCGAAGCCGGACGGCTCGTCGGACGACCCGCCCGTCGTTCCCGGGCGCGCCCCCGGACCCCGGACCGGGCGTCAGCGGACGCCGACCCGGGAGGCGGCCACCCGGCCGCCGGTGCCCCGGCCCGCCGCGCGGGCGCCGGAGGAGCCGGCGGACCGGCTCGTGCCCGCCGTCCCGGACGACCCCTGGGCCGAACGGTTCTGCTGTGCCGGCAGGCCGTTCTGCACGTCCATCACGGCGTGCGCGACCATCCCGCCGAGCGGGTCGTACCGGATCAGGTCGCGCAGCCGCGACCGCGAGGACCGGCCCTCGTTGCCCGGGTACAGGTGCTTGCCCAGGCCCACCGAGTGGGCCAGCGCGGCGAGCGCGGCCGTCCGCGGGTCCGGCGGCACACCGGTGCGGATCGCGGTGTCCAGCCGTTGCTTGATCGCGGCGTTGGTGCAGTCGTCGGACGCCTGGTAGCGCGTCGTCGGCAGCACCCCGCACACCTGGCCCGGCACGGCGGTCACCATGCCGCAGCGCTCCAGGTGCGCCAGGTAGGTCTGGCGCAGCCCCAGCCGGGGCCCGCCGATCCAGTGCGCCGCGCGGACCGGACTGCCGCGACGGCGCAGCAGTTCCAGTGCGTGGTCCAGGGTCGGGTCGCCGGTCGGCCGTGCGAGCACGACGGCGATCCGGTCTCCCTCCGGTACGATCCGTCCGGCCAGGGACAGCTCGACGAGCTGCGCCCCGGCGAGTCCGAGGTCGAGGGTCTGCGGCTGCGCCGTGGTACCCGTGGTCGGGTCCAAAGCGAGCAGCAAGAGTTCCTCGGGAACAGTTCTGCGGCTCTTGCCCATCCAAGCCTCCCCGCGTGGATGAGAGACAGGGTGACGCCTCTCACACGGGCTTGTCGAGTACGCCTCCGAATCGTGACCTTGCGGTGAAGGCCTGGAACCGGGGGGCGCGGGCCGGGCGTCTGTTCGGTGAACGGACCGCGATACGGCCGTGTGACGGCAATAAGGGCCGGTCGGGCGGGGTGTGCGCGGCCGGATCGCCCATCGGTGGCGGAGACTGTACAGGTACACGGGGCGGGGCGTCGGCTTCCCGAAATCGGGTCTGCCGGTGCCCCGCCGGGCGTTGAGGAGGCTGGGTTACGTGGGCGAGTCCCCCGACAGGGTGCTGCGGGACGGCGGGCGCGAGCAGGACCGGGAGCGCGGACGGACCGGATCGACCGCCGTCGGAACGGCCGCTGACGGCGCCTCCGCCTCCGCTTCCGGCTCTTCTTCTGCTTCTGCTTTTTCTGCTTCCGATTCCGCTTCCGGTGCTGCCGCTGCCGCCGACGCGACCGGCGACGCGACCGGCGACGCGCCGAAGGCGGGGGCCAAGGGCGGCTCGACCGTGCAGCTCCGCGTCCGGGATGTGGACACCAAGACCACGATGCTGCGGCTGCCGGTGGACAACCGCACCACGGCGCTGCGGCTGCCCGACGAGCTCGTGAAGCCGTCCGGCGCCGGGAGTTCCGAGGGTGGGGCGCCGGAGGCACCGGACGACGCGTCGGATGCCACGCGGGGCGAGGCCGCGGAGCCGTCGGCCCGGCCGTCGGGCGCCGATCCCCGTCTCGGCATGCGGACGGCCGCGACGGAGCCGGAGGACGAGGCCGGCGAGGCCGACGACGCTCCGGCGGAGGACGACACGCCCGGGGCCGACGTCCCGGTGGAAGCCGCCGACGCGGATGCCGCAGATGCCGCGGAGGACACTCCCGAGGCCGACGCTCCCGTCGTGGCGGTGCGGCTGACCAAGCCCCCGACGCCCGCGCCCGCAGAGGACGCCGAGAAGCCCGCGCCCGTCGAGAACCCGGCCGGTGCCGAGAGCGCCGAGGAGCCCGCAGCAGCGAAGGCCCCGGCGCGGGTGACGTCCGAGAAGCTGGAGAAGCCGCGCCCCACCCCGCTCAAGGCCGCCTCCGGCACCGTCCCCGAGCCGCCGGCGCCCGCGCCCCTGCCCGAACCCGAGCCGCAGCCCGGCCCCGAGCCGCTGCCGAAGCCGGCCCCCGTCCCGGAGCCCGGCCCGACCCCGGCGCCCGAGCCGCTGCCCACGCCGGACCCGCGGCCGGTGCCGCCCGTCCCGCCGCTGCCGAAGCCCGAGCCGCTGCCCCTCCCCGAGCCGCTGCCCGTCCCCGAGTCGCTGCCCTCGCCGGAGAACACCGCCGAGGCGATGGAGGTCCTGGCGGCCCTCAACGCCCGCCCGGTCTCGCCGCTGCGGCGCGCGCTCAAGCGGATCACCATCTGGACGGTCTTCCTCGCCGTGGTGCTCGGCGCGGTCGTCGTGGCCCAGCTGCTGCGCCCGCTGCCGGACGCGAAGGTGCGGATGTCCGCCGCCGGCAGCTACAACTTCCCGGGCGACCCGCTCGACCTCGCGTGGCCGGCCAAGGGCCAGTCCGCGGCCGAGGTGGTCGGCGTCGGCAGCCTCGGCAGCTCCGGCCCGGAGACGCCGGCCTCGATCGCGAGCGTCACCAAGGTGATGAACGCCTACCTGATCCTGCAGAAGTACCCCCTGAAGAAGGGGGAGAGTGGCCCCAAGATCACCGTCGACAAGCAGGCCGCCCAGGAGTCCGGCAACAGCGACGAATCGAGGGTCACGCTCACCGAGGGCCAGGTGCTCACCGAGTACCAGGCGCTGGAGCTGCTCATGCTGCCGTCGGCCAACAACGTGGCCCGGCTGCTCGCCCGCTTCCACTCCAACGGCTCCGAGGCTGACTTCGTCAAGCTGATGAACGACACCGCGGCCAAGTTCGGCATGACCAACACCACCTACGCCGACCCGGCGGGCTACAACGCGGAGACCAAGAGCACCGCCAAGGACCAGCTGAAGCTGGCCGAGCAGGTCATGCAGGACGAGATCTTCCGGCAGATCGTGTCCAGCCCGGACACCACCTTCAACAACCAGAAGATCTCCAACACCAACAACCTGATCAACCCGAAGACCGGGGTCATCGGCGTCAAGACCGGCTCCAGCACCCCGGCCGGCGGCTGCCTGATGTGGGCCGCGTACAAGGAGATCGCCGGCGTGAAGCGGCTGATCCTCGGCGTCACGCTCGGCCAGCAGGCCACCTCGGCCAACCCCGGCGACGGCATCCTGCCGACGGTGCTGAAGGTCAGCGGCAAGCAGATCCAGGCCGCGCAGAACGGCGTGACCGGCCAGACCGTCGTCAAGAAGGGCGACGTCGTCGGCTACGTCGACAACGGGCTCGGCGGCAAGGTCCCGGTCGTCGCGACCAAGGACCTCGTCGTGGCCGGCTTCCCCGGCATCGGCGGCACCGTGACCCTGGACGCCGGCAAGGTCGCCCACCACGCCGCGGCGGGCACCGAGATCGGCACGCTGCGCGTCGGCGAGGGCGACACCAAGAGCGAGGTGCGGGTGGCCCTCCAGTCGGACCTCAACCCGCCGTCCATCCAGTCCCGGCTGACCCGGACGCTCTGAGCCCGGGCCGTTGAAGGGGGAGCCGGATCGCCGGCTCCCCCTTCACTGCGTTCCAGGCCTCACTGCGTTCCAGGCCCCGCCGCGTTCGGGGCCTCACCGCGTTCCGGCCCGAGCAGGCGGGCGAGCGGCTCCTCCTCCGCCAGCACCCGCCCTAGCGCCAGCGCCAGCGTGTACCCGGTGAAGGTCGCGATCAGCCACGACAGCCCGGTGAACACCACCCCGTACGTCCCGAACCGCGCCACGCTGTGCGCCATCGCGCGCGGCAGGTAGATCCGCCCGGCCACCCCCAGGCCGACCACCGCCACCCCGCACAGCAGCGCCCCCGGCAGCAGCGGCGGCCAGCGCACCCGGGCGCCCAGCAGCAGGTGCTGCGTCCACCACCAGAGCGCCGTCGAGCCCGCGAAGGTCATCGGCAGCCCCAGCCATCGGCCCGCCCCGAAGCCGTCCCACAGCGGTGCCTGGAAGACCAGCCAGACCAGCCACACCAGCAGCCACACCAGCCAGCGCCAGGCCGCCAGCCGGGCCGCCGCCCGCGGCAGCTCCCAGCAGCGCTCGCACACCCGCTGGATCGCGCGGCTCAGCGTCGTCGCCGACAGGACGGTGAACAGCGCGCCGAGCGCCCCGAAACCGGCCTCGCCCCGCCCGTTCGCCAGCACCTGCTCGACCGACTGCTCCGCCGCGCCCCGGATCCCCAGCTCGTTGTGCAGCGAGTGCACGACGTGGTCGCGGAAGGACACCGGGGCGAACACCGCCACCACGAACAGCGCCGGCAGCGCGCTGAGGAAGGCCTGCGCGGCCAGCCGGGTGGCGCAGTCCAGCAGGTTCACCCGGACCAGCTGGCGCACCGCCCGTCCGACCAGCGGCACCTGGTCGGGCAGCCCGCGCGCGTACCGGGCCGCCCCGGCGCCGCGCTCCCTGAGCCGGGCCGTCCGTCCACCGCGGCGGCCCCCGGTGGGCGGGCCGGTCGGCCGGTCGGTCACGGGCGCTCCTCGGTCACGAGGCTCCATGGTCGCCCGGGCCCGGTGCGGCCGCATCCGGGGCTGTGCGGGCCGGCTCCGGCGGGGTTCACGTCCGGCCGGCTTTACGTCCGGCCGGGGTCAGCTCCGGCTCAGGTCCGGCCGGGTCGGCTCCGGCCGGCTTTACGCCCGACCGGGTCGGCTCCGGCTCAGGTCCGTCGGTCGAGCAGCGCCAGGGTGGCCCCGTCCAGCGGCGTGATGTGCGTGGGGGCGCCGTAGCGGCTCCGGAGCGCCTGGGCGTCATTCGGGTCCATGGCCGAGAGCGGGTCCGTGGTCTCCCCGAGGACGACCAGCCAGATCCGCTCGCCCTGCCCCAGGCACTCGGCCGGGACGGTGCACGCCGTCGGCGACAGGTCCGCCGCCTCGACCGCGCCGCGCGCGACGAACACCGGGTAGGGGCGGACGTCCGCCGGCAGGTAGTAGGTGACGCCGGGGCCGATCATGGCCCAGCTCTGGTCACCCAGGGGGACGGCGAGTCCGTCCCCGGGCCGGTAGCCGGCGGCGATCAGTCCGGCGGCCGCGCGGAACGGCTCGTGCGAGTGCGCCGACTCGTAGCGCACCGTGGCCTGGCTCGGCAGTGCCGCCCAGGCGGGCACCGCGAGCAGCGCCAGGACCAGCAGCATCCCGGCCGCGCGCAGCCGCGTCCGGCGCGGGCCGCGCCGGGCCAGGCCGGTCAGCGCCTTGTACACCGCCGCCACGCCGCCCCCGCCGAGCGCCGCCCAGGCGGGCACGGTGAACAGCAGGTACCGGTCCACGAAGTACGACGTGCCGCCCTGCGACACCAGCCAGACGCCGACCACCGGCACGACCGCCAGCAGCAGTGCCTGCAAGGCCTGCACCCGCCGGCCCGGCAGCACCACGGCCGGGACCGCCAGCAGGACGACGGCGATGAAGACGTCCGGCGCCCCGGCCAGGCTCTCGCCGAAGTGCCACAGCGCGTCCACCGAGGGCGTCCCTATCCACCCCAGCTGCCGCGACGACTGCCGGGCGCCCAGCACCACCACCGGCAGCAGCGGCAGTGCCGCCACCAGCACGGCCGCCGGGTACTGCCAGAGCAGCCGCCGGTCCGCCGCCCCGCGCGTGCGCCACAGGTGCAGCAGCACCACGGCGGCCTGCCCGGCCACGGTGCTGTACGACACCAGGTGCAGGATCCCCGCCGCCGCCATCGCCAGGCAGTACGGCGCCCAGCGCCGCCACCCGGGCCGCTCCAGCGCCCGCAGCAGGAACCAGGTCGCGGCCGCGATCGCGCAGGTGACCAGGGCGTAGGCGCGCGCCTCTTGGGCGAAGCGCGAGACCTGCGGCACGGCGCAGAACAGCAGCCCCGAGCCGACCGCCGTCACCCGCCCGCCGAACAGCCGCTCGGCGGAGAGCCCGACGAACGCCGCCGCCCCGGCCATCGCCAGCACCGACGGCAGCCGCAGCGAGTCCGTCGAGTCCCCGAACACCGTCGTCCAGGCGTGCATCAGCAGGTAGTACGCGCCGTTGCTGGCGTCCACGTGCTGGAGCAGCCGCACCAGGTCCGGCAGGGACCGCGTCGCCACCGTCCACGTCGCGACCTCGTCCCGCCACAGCACCGGTGTCCCCAGCCGGAACAGCCCGACCCCGAGCATCACCACCGCCGGCCACAGCCACACGGACCGCAGGAGTCGGCCGACGCGGTGCACAGCAGGGCTCATCGGGACCTTCGATCGGAAATTCGAGACTCGAACACGTTCCTTGAAGGCTACGCGGCCCACTCTGACACCCCGTCGGCACCCGGAGCCTCCGCCGTCGCCTCCGCCCCCACCCCCGATCCGGTACGCTGTGGACGGCTTCGTGACCACACGGCCCGCCTCAGTAGCTCAGGGGATAGAGCACGGCTCTCCTAAAGCCGGTGTCGCAGGTTCGAATCCTGCCTGGGGCACACAGTGCCGAGAGGCCCCCGACCCGTGCGGTCGGGGGCCTCTCGGCGTTCCGGGGCGCTCGTGCGGGCGCGCTCGCGGCGCTCCGGCGGCTGAGGCGGGATCAGGCGAGGACGTGCTCGGCGCGGGGGACGGGCGTGGGGTGGGCGGCCAGGTCGGCGAGCAGGGGCTCGGTCTCCCGGGTGGTGCGCAGGACGGCGGGGTCGAGGTCGGCGAGGACGATCTCGCGGCGGTCCTCGCCGGCCTCGGCGATCAGGCGGCCGTCGGGGCCCCAGACCGCACTGCCGCCGCAGGTGTGCCAGCCGCCGGTGGTGCCGATGTGGTTGGCGAGCACCGTGTAGAGGGTGTTGTCGAGCGCGCGGGCCGGGAACCAGGTGCGGGACTCGTGGTGGCCGTGCCCCACGCTGAAGAGGGCGCCGACCAGGTAGGCGTGGCAGCCGTCCAGCGCGGCGGAGCGGGCGTGCTCGGGGAAGCCGGAGTCGTAGCAGATGCCGAGGCCGAGCCGCCAGCCGTCGAGCTCCAGGCTGCAACCGACCGTCCCCGGGCGGTAGTAGCCCTGCTCGGACTTGAACAGGTGCTGCTTGTCGTAGCGGGTGACGACCGTGCCGTCCGGGCCGAACACGAACGCGGAGACGAGCAGGTCCGACCCGTCCTGCGCGGCGGTGCCGACCACCGCCGCGGTGCCGGTCTCGCGGCACGCCTCGGCGATCGGCGCGAGGCGCGGATCGCCGGGCTGCACTGCGCACTTGAGCGGATCGGCACTGATCAGCTCGGGCTCGTAGCCGGCGAGGAACTTCTCCGCGAAGAGCACCAGCCGGGCACCGGAGGCGGCGGCCTCGCGGATGAGTTCGGCGGCGGTGGCCGCGTTGGCGGGGATGTCGCCGGCGACGGCCTGGGCCTGGACGGTGGCGATCCGCAACGGACGCTCCGGGTAACGGGCGTGGGCCGCGGGCGCGTGAAGGGCTTCCTGGGTACGGGACATGCCCGTCACGCTACCGAGGGCGGTCAGCCGACGGCTCGGTCGGGGTGATCGGCGCCGTCGCCGGGGCGGTCGCCGCGGGCGGGGCGGAACGAGGGCACGACGACGCGCTGAACCCTCGGCCGCGTACGCCAGTTGACCCGCCGGATGTCGCGCGCGAGGGCGCCGGGGCACCAGAGCTCGACCGCCGCGGTGACGGTGCCCAGGACGAAGCCGGCCGCCAGCCAGCCGCCCAGGACGTCGCTCGGCCAGTGCACGCCGAGGGCGATCCTGGTCCAGCCGACGGTCAGCACGGCCGCCACGGCCACCGCGCAGGCGGCGATCCGCCCGGAGCGGCCGGCCCGGGGCCAGAACAGGCCGACCAGCACCGCGCAGGTGATCGCCGAGGCCATCGCGTGCCCGGAGGGGAAGGCCGGGCCGCCCGCGTGCGAGACCGGGTCGGTGAAGGACGGCCGCTGGCGGCCGAAGGCGAACTTCAGCCCCCACTGGGTGGCCCACCCGACCAGCGCCTGGGCGACCGCCCACCCGGCGAGCGTCCGGGCGCCGATCAGCCAGAGCCAGCAGGCCGCGATGCCCAGCAGGGCACGCATCGTCACCGTGCCGCCGATGTCGGTGAGCGTCTGCACCGCGGCCGTCCAGGCGCGGTGCCCCCGGGCGTAGGAGTGCGTGTCCGCGATCCAGTCGTGGTCGAACCGGTCGAGGGGCTGCCAGTGCCGGGTCACCAGGACGGCCAGCAGGCCGAACAGCAGGGCGCAGCCCGTCGCCAGCGCCGTGCCCCGGAGGAGCCGGCGGTGACGCACGGTGGCGGCAGGCGCGCTGTTGGTCAGGTGCATGCCTGACACCTTCCCAGTGTCCTGCGCCGATCGGACGCTCCGGTGATAGCGATTCCGCATCTTTTGTGCGGAGGACCTGCGTGCGCCGGGGTGTGGGAGCGGGCGGAAAGCCGGGCGTGCGGGAACGCGCGGTGCGCGCGAGGGGTTCACCGCTATATCCGCTCCGGAGCGGTCGCGCGGCGCGCACCCGACGTGCCCGGCCGATCACCCTGTGTCCAGAACCGGGGTGAAAACCGGCAGGATACTGCATCACTGGGAAGAATCTGAGCGACTTGGGAATGTTGTCCGGAATCTGTTCGTTGGATCGTTACGTGTGTGAGCCCCCTGGGGCCCGCATTCTTGCCCTCTCGGGGCAGGCAGGCATTCCTCGGCAACACCAGCAAAGGGAGCAAGCATGGCCACCCGTGCCGTCGTTCGCGACAGGGCCGACCGGACTCGCGCGGCCCGCCCGACCAACCTTGAGGCCGACCGTGACCTGGTCGGCATGTACCTCGACGAGATCGCCAGGACGCCCCTGCTCGATGCCGCCGAGGAGGTCGAGCTCTCGCTGCGGATCGAGGCCGGCGTGTACGCCCAGCACCTGCTGGACGAGGGCGGGCTCCCCGAGGGCGCCACGCGCGAGGAGCTGGAGGCGATAGCCGACGACGCCGAGCGCGCCAAGGACGTCTTCATCCGCTCCAACCTCCGGCTCGTGGTGGCGGTCGCCCGCCGGTACCCGCGCAGTGGCCTGCCCCTGCTGGACCTCATCCAGGAGGGCAACGCGGGCCTCGTGCGGGCGGTCGAGAAGTTCGACTACGCCAAGGGCTTCAAGTTCTCCACCTACGCGACGTGGTGGATCCGGCAGGCGATCACCAGGTCGATCGCCGACCAGTCCCGCACCATCCGGCTGCCCGTCCACCTGGTCGAGGAGCTGGGGCGGATCCGGCGGGTGCAGCGTGAGAAGTCCAAGGAGCTGGGCCGCGAGGCCGAGCCGGCCGAGATCGCGGCCGAGCTGGACACCACCGAGGCCCGGATCAAGGACGTGCTGGACTGGGCGCGCGACCCGGTCAGCCTGAACATGTCGGTCGACGACGAGGGCGAGACCCAGTTCGGCGACCTGGTCGAGGACACCGGGGCGACGTCCCCCGAGGACGCCGTGATGGTCATGCTCCGCCGCGAGGAGCTGGACGACCTGATCGGGCGGCTGGACGACCGGACGGCCTCGATCATCCGCTCCCGCTACGGGATGGAGGACGGCCGCGAGCGCACCCTCACCGAGGTGGGCAAGCAGCACGGCCTCACCCGCGAGCGGATCCGGCAGATCGAGAAGCACGCGCTGGCCGAGCTGAAGAAGATCGCCGACCACGCCGGCTTCGAGGCGGCGTAAGGGATCCCGGGCGGGGCCGACCGAGGATCCCCCGCAGGAGAACCGAGCCCTGCCCGGGCCCGGGTGCGGAGCGCTCCGCACCCGGGCCCGTGGCGTGTCACGGGCTCTTAGGCTTGAGGGACAGGACGACCGGGGGCGAGCAGCGGGGTGAACAGGGTGAGCGAGCAGGGACCGGAACAGGTGGAGGGGCAGGAGCAGGTGGCACAGGAGCCGACGGTGCAGCAGCGGGAGGCCGCCGAGAAGGCCCGGACGAAGGCGCGCCTCGTCTTTGGGGACCCGCTGGACCGGCTGTCCCGGGACGACACCGACTCCGGCTGGGGCGACCGCCCCGGGGCCGGGAGCGGGCGGGGGCTGGACTGGTACCTGAGCCAGCGCCCGCCGCACCACGGCGACTGAACGGGACAAGGGGCGGGACAGAGGGCGGAACGGGGGGCGGAAACCGCGCTCAGCGCAGCGGGGAGACCAGCGCGTCGCGGATCTCGGTGAGCAGTTGGACCTCCTTGGCCTCGGCCTCCGCGACCTCCTCGGCGAGGCTCTTGCGCCGGGCGGCCATGCGGTTCATCGGCACGATCAGGACGAAGTAGACGACGGCGGCCGTGATCAGGAACTGGAGCACGGCGCTGAGCACCGAGCCCCACAGGATGAGGATCCCGGACACGGCCTCGCCGGTGGGGGAAACCTCGCAGGGCCCCTTGAGGCAGGAACTGTAGGACGCCAGATCCTTCGTCCCGAAAACACCGACGATCGGATTGATCACGCCCTTGACGAAGGCGTTGACGATGTTGGTGAAGGCCGCACCGATGACGACGGCGACGGCGAGCTCGACGACATTTCCACGCAGCAGGAATTCCTTGAAGCCCTTCATGCCGCCTCGAACGACGAAGTCGTCGACCGGTTACGGGTGATCACCCGAAGTGCCGGATTGACAACCCGCGCGGCCCAGCGCGCCACCCGTCGGTGGCGTCAGCCCGGCCCGCGCGGGCCCGAACGCGAGCGCCGCGGCCACCGCGAGCAGCACCAGCGCCGGCACCCCGCCCCGTCGCCGGACGGCGTGCCACCAGCGGTGCCGCCGGCCGGCCCCGCGCCTGATCGGCCGGAAGCTCGGCACCGCCCGCCGGGGCGGGACGGTGGGCGCGGGCGGCGGGACGGCGTGGCTGAGGGCGTTCATCGGGAACCACCTCCGGGGTCGGTCGGCCTCTGGTGACCCCACGATGAGCGCCCGCGCCGCAAGCCGGAAGACGTTATCCGCAGCCTGTGGACAAACCCGGCCCTGTGGACAATTTCGTACACCCGCACGAGTGGTCCGGGCCCGTCCGGATTGACCCACGACTGCCGGACCAGGACTGCCGGACGACCCAGGGACGACTCGGGGACGCCTCAGGACTGCCGGATCGACGCCGGACGGCTCCGGGAACGGCAAAAAGGCCCGCCGCCACCGCGTGAGCGGGGCAGCGGGCCTTCGCCGCGTGCTGGTGTCAGCCGGCGGCCGGAGCCGGGGAGGACGAGCCCGAGGACGACGACGTCGAGGTCGAGGACGTCGAGGACGACGACGTCGACGAGCTGGAGGACGTGGAGCTCACCGAGCTGCTCGACGACGAGCGGCTGTCGGTCCGGTAGAAGCCGGAGCCCTTGAAGACCACTCCCACGGCCGAGAAGACCTTGCGCAGCTTCCCCTGGCAGTCGGGGCAGGTGGTCAGCGCGTCGTCGGTGAACTTCTGCACCGCCTCCAGGCCGTTGCCGCACTCGGTGCACTGGTACTGGTACGTGGGCACTTGTCTTCCTCCTGGCACTCGCGCCTGATGAGTGCTAACGATGGTCAATGATGCGGTATTCCGCTGGATGAGTCCAGCGACTCCGGTGTGACGTGGGCCCGGTCCGGGCGGCGTCACCCCTTGGCGGCGCCCACCAGCTCCCGCTCGCCGGTACCCGAGACGGCACCAGAGACGGCACCCGAGACGGCATCCGAACCGACACCCGAGACGTCACCCGGGACGACATCCGAAGCCGCGCCCGAGGCACCGCCCGCGACCACCGTGCTCGCCCCGCCCGACGGCACCAGCAGGTGCCGCAGCGAGACCAGCGCGGCCAGCCCGAGCCCGGCGCCGATGGCCGGCACCAGGAACCCGGCCGACGGCCCGTGGCCGTCGATCAGCTGCCCGGCCACCATCGAGCCGACCGCCAGGCCGAGGCCGATGGCACCGGTCAGCCAGGTGAACGCCTCGGTCTTGGCGCCGTCCGCGACCAGCGTCTCGACCAGCGTGTAGCCGCTGATCAGGGTCGGCGCGATGGCCAGGCCGCAGACCAGCCCGGCGATCGAGAGGGTGACCAGGTTGGGCATCGCCCACAGCGTCGAGCAGCCCAGCACCAGCAGGGTGTAGCTGGTGATCATGCGCTGCTGGACCGAGCGCCGCCAGGCGATCATGCCGTAGAGCACACCGGCCACCATCGAGCCGCCGGCGAAGATCCCGTACACCGTGCCGGCCGCGGCGTGCTGCCCGACCGAGTCGGCGAAGGCGTTGACCGAGACCTGCATGCCGCCGAACACGGCGCCGACGCCGAGGATGACGCCGGCCAGCAGCCGGACGCCGGGCGAGGCGAGCGCGGAGACGCGCTGCGCCCCGGGCTGCGGCACGACCCGGGCCGGCGCGGTGCGGCGCTGGGCGGCGAAGGCCAGGCCGCCGACGAAGGTCAGCGCGGCCTCCGCGATCAGGCTGGCGGAGGGGCTGACCGAGGTCGCGATCTTGGCGGCCAGGATCGGGCCGACGACGAAGGTGAACTCGTCCGTGACGGACTCGAACGCGAACGCGGTGCTGACCTTGGCGGCGGAGGTGGCCGAGGCGCCCTCGGCGCTGAGCTTGGCCACCCAGCGGGCGCGGACCATCGCGCCGATCTGCGGCACGCTCGCACCGGCCGGGACGGCGGCCAGGCACAGGCTCCAGGCCGGCGCGTGGCCGTTCGCCAGCACGATCAGCGCGGCGACCGAGGCGGCGTGCACGAAGACGGTGGGGACGAGGACGGTGGCCTGCCCGTACCGGTCGGCGAGCCGGCCGGTCTGCGGGCCGATCAGGGCCTGGGCGACGGCGGAGACCGCCGTGACGGTGCCGGCCGTGCCCCAGGAGCCGCCGGTGCCCGTGACGAGCATCAGGATGCCCATGCCGAGCATCGCGTAGGGCAGCCGCGCGACGAACGCGGGTGCAAGGAACGTCCAGGCACCCGGCGTGCGCAGCAGCGCGCCGTACCCGACGCGCGCGGGAGCGGCGTCCTGGGTGGCGAGGGTGTCCGTGGCGTTGTCGACCGTTCGGCGGGCCGTCACGGTCGTCCTTCCTGCTGCCTGGTAGCGCGGCAAGGGCATGGGGTGGCCCCGACGGCGCCGAGAGTCGTCCTCTCGTGCGTCGACCGGGGTAGATACCGGGCCGCTCCGGCGTGGTTGCCGAGAGCCGGGCCGCAGCCGCCGAGCGGTCGCGCCAACTCTGCATCAGGCAGATGCTGGGTTGGTCAAAAGCGGTGTTCTTCCAGCATACAGTTACGCGCGTAGATGGCGCTAGATCCCAACGGATCGAAGCCGGAACGGGCTCCCGGACCCCGAAAGGCCCGGTGCCCCACCACTGTACGGCTCACTTCCCGTACAGCCACCCCGCGAGCTTGCCGCCCTTGTCCACGGCCCGCAGCCGCTTCTCCGCCGCCTCGCCGACCTCGTCCGTCGTGACCACCAGCAGCTCGTCGCCGCCGCGCAGCACCGTCGCCCGGTCCGGCACGAAGGAGTTCCCCTCCCGGACCACCAGGGTGACCGCCGCCCCCTTGGGCAGCCGCAGCTCGCCGACCTCCACCCCGGACATCCGGGACGCGGGGGAGAGCGCGACGGACAGCAGGTGCCCGTGCAGCTTCTCCAGCGGCGCGGACTCGATGTCGAGGTCCTGGCCCATCGCGCCCTCGCCGATCCTCAGCTGCCTGGCCACCCACGGCAGGGTCGGGCCCTGGAGCAGGGTGAAGACGACGACCAGGATGAAGACGATGTTGAACACGTCCTCGGCCTCGTGCGCGCCGGAGACCACCGGGATGGTGGCGAGCACGATGGGCACCGCCCCGCGCAGCCCGGCCCAGCTCAGCAGGGCCTGCTCCTTGCCCGGCACCCGGAACGGCGTCAGCGTGAGCACCACCGACAGCGGTCGCGCGAGGAAGACCAGCACCCCGCCGATGACCAGGGCCGGGATCACCGCGTCGCCCATCGTCTCGGGTGTGCACAGCAGGCCGAGCAGGACGAACATCCCGATCTGCCCGATCCAGGCCAGGCCGTCCGCGAAGCCGCGCACCGCGGGGCCGTGCGGCAGCTTGGCGTTGCCGAGGATCACCGCGCTGATGTAGACGGCGAGGAAGCCGGAGCCGTGCAGCAGCGCGCCGCCCGCGTAGGCGAGCACGGTGAGCGCCATGACGGCGATCGGGTAGAGGCCGGAGGACGGCAGGGCGACGTGCTTGATCCCGAACGCGCCGAGCTTGCCGACCGCGAAGCCGATCGCCGCGCCGATCGCGAGCTCGGCGAGGATCGTGCCGAGCAGGACGTACCAGGAGTCCAGCTCGCCGGTGGTGGCGAAGGCGACGACCAGGATGACGACGGGTGCGTCGTTGAAGCCGGACTCGGCCTCCAGCAGGCCGGTGAGCCGGTGCGGCAGCGGGACCATCCGCAGGACGGAGAAGACGGCGGCGGCGTCGGTGGAGGAGACGATCGCGCCGAGCAGCATCGAGGTGCGCCAGTCCAGGCCGACCAGCCAGTGCGCGCCGGCGGCGGTGACGAACACGCTCACCCCGACGCCGACGGTGGCGAGCACGGTCGCCGCCGGCATCACCGGCCTGACCTCCTTCCAGCTGGTCTTCAGACCGCCTTCGGCGAGGATCACGACGAGGGCCGCGTAGCCGATCACCTGGGTGAGCTCGGCGTTGTTGAAGGTGACGCCGATGCCGTTCTGGCCGAGGGCGACGCCGATCCCGAGGTAGATCAGGAGGCTGGGTAGCCCTGAGCGGGTCGATATCCGCACGGCGACCACCGCGACCAGGAGGATCACGGAGAACTCGAGAAGCAGCTGGTTCAGGTGGTCGACGTTCACGCAGGGGCACCTCGTGCAGGCATGGGGGCGGGCGGGGTGTCTCTCGGTGGTGCGGGGTGTCTCTCTCGGTGGTGCTTCGGTCGTGCGGGTACGAGCTGATGACCCGTTAAGAAGCCGTCAATACTCCTCTTGCGGATCGTTACTCATTCTAACATTTTGCCATATCTTTAGTTGGGCTCCTCACACAGGCCCCGTTCCAGGCCGTCCCCGTTCACGCCGCCGCGCGGACTCGGCCTAATGTGGTGCCCTGTCACGGCCGCAGGCCCTGGACACGCCCGCCCGCCCCGAAGTCGAGGACCGCAAGGACCCAGATGCCCCGCTCGAAGAAGTTCCGGCGCGCCCGTCTGATCGTGATCGTGCTGGTCGTGCTGCTGGTGGCCGGCGTCGGCTACGGCGGCTACCGCGGGGTCACCGCGGTCCGCGCGTCCTTCCCGACGGTCGACGGCACCGTGAAGGTGGCGGGCCTGACCGCCCCGGTCGACGTCAAGCGGGACGCCAACGGCATCCCGCAGCTCTACGCCGACACCGCCGAGGACCTCTTCCGCGCCCAGGGCTACGTCCAGGCGCAGGACCGTTTCTGGGAGATGGACGTCCGACGGCACATCACCGCCGGCCGCCTCTCCGAGATGTTCGGCGACTCCCAGGTCGACACCGACTCCTTCATCCGCACCATGGGCTGGCGCCAGGTGGCCGAGCAGGAGTTCAAGACCAAGCTGTCGCCGGAGACGAAGAAGTACCTCCAGGCGTACTCGGAGGGTGTCAACGCCTGGCTGGCCGAGCACCCGGGCGGCGAGAAGGCCTCGCTGGAGTACGCGATGCTCGGCGTCGTCAACAGCGGCTACCAGCCCGAGCAGTGGACCCCGGTGGACTCGGTGGCCTGGCTCAAGGCGATGGCCTGGAACCTCTCGGGCAACCTCCAGGAGGAGATCGACCGCTCGCTGCTGGCCCAGGACTTCACCCCGGACAAGATCGCCGAGCTGTACCCGGACTACCCGTACGCCCGCAACGGCACGATCGTGAAGACCGGCACGGTCGCGGGCGACGCCTACCGCCCGGCCGACGGCTCCGCCCAGCCGGGCACCGGCAACGCCGCCGCCCCCACCGCGCAGGGCGCGGCCGCCACCAAGGCGCTCCTCCAGGGCCTCACCGACCGGGTCGACGCGATGCCGCAGCTGCTCGGCCGCCCGGGCCAGGGCATCGGCTCCAACTCCTGGGTGGTGGCCGGCACCCACACCACGACCGGCAAGCCGCTGCTGGCCAACGACCCGCACCTCGGCCCCGGCCTGCCCTCGGTCTGGTACCAGATGGGCCTGCACTGCCGCACCGCCTCGCCGGCCTGCCAGTTCGACACCACCGGCTTCACCTTCGCGGGCATGCCCGGCGTCGTGATCGGCCACAACAAGGACATCGCCTGGGGCTTCACCAACCTCGGCGCCGACGTCACCGACCTCTACCTGGAGAAGGTCACCGGACCGGACACCTACCAGGTGGACGGCAAGGACGTGAAGTTCGACCTCCGCAAGGAGACCATCAAGGTCGCCGGCGGCGACGACCGCGTCATCACCGTCCGCACCACCCAGACCGGCGCCCCGCTCATCTCCGACCAGAGCACCGAGCAGCAGAACGTCGGCAAGTACGCCCCCAACGGCAGCGCCGCCCCCGACCGCGGCACCGGCGGCTACGGCGTCGCCCTGCAGTGGACGGCGCTGAACCCCGGCAAGACGATGGACGCCGTCTTCGAGCTGGACAAGGCCAGGAACTGGGACGACTTCCGCAACGCCGCCAAGGACTTCGCCGTCCCCGCGCAGAACCTCGTCTACGCCGACGCGAAGAACATCGGCTACCAGGCCCCGGGCGACATCCCCGTCCGCGGCAAGGGCGACGGCACGCTCCCGGCCCCCGGCTGGGACTCCGCCTACCAGTGGAAGGGCTCGATCCCCTTCACCGCCCTGCCGTACAGCTTCAACCCGTCCTCGGGCTACATCGTCACCGCCAACCAGGCCGTGGTGGACCCGACGTACAAGTACGGCCTGACCAAGGACTGGGAGTACGGCACCCGGGCCAAGGAGATCACCGACCAGATCGAGGGTCTGCTCAAGAACAACGGCAGGATCTCGCCGGACGACATGCAGACCCTGCAGCTGGACAACACCAGCGTCATGGCCAAGACGCTCGTCCCGCTGCTGCTCAAGCAGCAGATCGACGACCCGTACGTGCGCGAGGCCCAGGACCTCCTGAAGGACTGGAACTACCACCAGGACGCCTCCTCGGCCGCCGCCGCGTACTACAACGCGGTCTGGCGCCAGCTGCTCACCCTCGCGTTCGGCCAGAAGTTCCCGGCCGACATCCGCGCCAAGGGCAACTGCCTGCTGGTGCGCCAGCAGGACGACCCGACCAAGCCGGACAGCTCCAGCAAGATCGTCACCGAGTGCGGCACCCGCGACCCGGACAAGGCCCAGCCCGACGGCGGCGACCGCTGGACCGAGGTCGTGCGCCAGCAGCTGGACAAGCCCGAGAGCACCTGGTGGACGTACATCGACTCGCAGCACAAGGAGCAGAAGGGCCTGGACAACCTGCTCCAGGAGGCGATGAAGAACGCCCGCCAGGAGCTGACCTCGCTGCTCAGCAAGGACGTCTCCACCTGGAACTGGGGCCGCCTGCACAAGCTGACGCTGCGCGAGCAGACCCTCGGCACCGACGACTCGTCGATCGCCTCCGGCCTCGTCCACAAGCTGCTCAACCGTGGCCCCTACCGCCTCTCCGGCGGCACGGCGGCGGTCGACGCGGCTGGCTGGAACGCGGCGGCCGGCTACCAGGTGGACTGGATCCCGTCGATGCGCATGGTCGTCGACCTGAGCGACCTCGACTCCTCGCGCTGGGTCAACGTCGGCGGCGCCTCCGGCCACGCCTTCCACGACAACTACAACGACCAGACCGACCTCTGGCTCAACGGCAAGCTGCTGACCTGGGCCTACACGCCGGACGCGGTCGAGAAGGCGACCAAGCACAAGCTGGTCCTGACCAACGGCTGACGCCCGGACGCACCGGTGGCCCCGCTCGACCGCGAGCGGGGCCACCGCCGTTTCCGGGCGTTCCGGGGCTCACCCGAGCACGTGCCGCCCCGACGGCGTGACCGCCACGTCCACGGGACGGTCGTGCGGCTCGGCCGGCACCTCCGCCAGCAGCTCGTGCTCGTACAGCAGCACCGCCAGCACCGGCCGCGCCCCGGCCCGCTCCAGCCGGGCCAGCACCCGGTCGTAGCTGCCGCCGCCGCGGCCCAGCCGCAGCCCGCGCCGGTCCACCGCCAGCCCCGGCAGCAGCACCACCGACGCCCCCACGACGGCCTCCGGCCCCAGCCGCGGCCCGACCGGCTCCAGCAGCCCCCGCGCGGCCGGGGCCAGCGCGTCCACCCCCTCGTACGGCGCCCAGTCCAGGTCGTTGTCGGCCAGCAGGACGGGCAGCAGCACCCGCACACCGTGCGCCCTCAGCTCGTCGAGCAGCGGACCGGTCCCGGGCTCGGCTCCGACCGAGACGTACGCGGCGACGGTGGCACCCGGCGCCGCCAGCTCCCCGGCGTGCGCGGCCAGTGCACGCGCCGCCTCCGCGCGCTGGTCCCCGGTGAGTGCACGGCGATCGGCCAGCAGCCGTGTCCTCAGCCCGTTCTTCTCGTTGTGCATGGGATCTCCTCGGATCTCCTCGAACTCGGCCCGACGGGCCGAGCCTGACACGCGAAAGGGCACCCCCATTGCCCACCCCGCTGCTGGTCCACGCCCTGGCCGCGCTGAGCGTCCCCGCGCTGGCCGGCACCACCGTGCTCGGCCTGCGGCTGCGCCGGGCGCACGGCGAGGCCGCCGACCGGGAGGCGCTGCTGCACGAGCGGGTCGCCGAGCTGGAGGGCCGCTGCGCCGAACTGGAGCGCACCGCCTCCTGCGACCCGCTCACCGGCGTGTGGAACTACCGCCACCTCCAGCTCACCCTCGACCGCGAGATCGAGCGCGCCCGCCGCGCCGAGCAGTCCGACCAGCAGGACGGGCCGCGCCCGCTGGCCGTGCTGCTGCTGGAGATCGCCGGCTTCGACGCGATCGTCACCGAGCACGGCCGCGCCCGGGCCGGCGCGATACTGCGCGACCTCGCCCAGCGCCTCGCGATGGAGATCCGGCGGGCCGACACCCTCGGCCGCTACAGCGGCGAGGAGTTCCTGGTGATCCTGCCGGACACCGGTGCCGACGGCGCCGCGCAGGTCGCCGAACGGCTGGTCTGGTCGGTGCGCCGGCACCTGCTGCTCGACTGGTCCTCCGGCCCGCGCGAGCCCCGCCCGGCTCGCGGCAACGGCCTCACCGCCGCCGTCGGCGTCGCCGTGCTCCCCGAGGACGGCACCCACGCCGCCGTCCTGCTCCGGGCCGCCGACCGGGCGCTCGCCGAGGCCCGCGCGGCGGGCGGCGACTGCTGGCGCGGAAGCCCGCGGGCCGGGCGCCACGAGCCCGTCACTTCCGGTACGGAGGGCGGTTCGACTGCCGAACGTGACCGTTCGGAAAAGCCGGGTAGTCTGTCGCCCTGTGCCGGCGGGGACCCCCTCGCCCAGCCGGTCATTTCCCAGACGCCTGCCACCGTGGCCGGCCCCGGCGACGGGCTCCCCTAGTCGTCCGACCGCGCCCGGCCGGGTGAAAACGTGCCTTAGTAAGGTTTGCGCATGACGACGACCAACACTCGAATTCCGGTAACCAAGGCCGTGGTACCCGCGGCCGGACTGGGCACCCGCTTCCTCCCGGCCACCAAGGCCACGCCCAAGGAGATGCTGCCCGTCGTCGACAAGCCGGCGATCCAGTACGTCGTCGAGGAGGCCGCCGCCGCCGGGCTGTCCGACATACTGATGGTCACCGGCCGCAACAAGCGCGCCCTGGAGGACCACTTCGACCGCGCCTACGAGCTGGAGGAGCTCCTCGCCCGCAAGGGTGACGAGGACCGCCTGCGCCGCGTCCGCGAGTCCGTCGAACTGGCGAACATGCACTACGTCCGCCAGGGCGACCCCAAGGGTCTCGGCCACGCCGTCTCGGTCGCCGAGCAGCACGTCGCCGGCCAGCCCTTCGCCGTCCTCCTCGGTGACGACCTGATCGACCCCCGCGACCCGCTGCTGGCCCGCATGATCGAGGTCCAGCAGGAGCTCGGCGGCTCGGTCGTCGCGCTCATGGAGGTCGACCCCTCCCAGATCCACCTGTACGGCTGCGCCGCCGTCAAGGCGAACGGCTTCGGCGACGACGTCTTCCAGGTGACCGACCTGGTCGAGAAGCCCGACACCGCCGACGCCCCGTCGAACTACGCCGTCATCGGCCGCTACGTCCTCGACCCCTCGGTCTTCGACGTGCTGCGCGAGACCAAGCCCGGCCGCGGCGGCGAGATCCAGCTCACCGACGCCCTGCGCGAGCTGACCACCCGCGACGCGGAGTCCGGCGGCCAGGTGCACGGCGTGCTCTTCAAGGGCCGCCGCTACGACACGGGTGACCGCGCGGACTACCTGCGCGCTATCGTCCGACTGGCCTCCGAGCGCGAGGACCTCGGCCCGGAGTTCCGTACCTGGCTGCGGGAGTTCGTCGCCTCCGAGCTGCAGGACTGACACACCGACCGAGAGCGAGCCGCCGATGACCGGGTCCGAGCACAGCCACAGCGCCGCCGCAGCCTGCTGCGACGACGCCACCGCGGACCCGGCACCGGCGGCTCCCCGGCTGTGGACCGTCGACGAGCACCTCGCCGACGTCCTCGCCGCCGTCGCCCCGCTGCCGGCCATCGAGCTCGGCCTGCTGGACGCCCGCGGCTGCCGGCTCGACGAGGACGTGCTCGCGGGCGGCGACCTGCCGCCCTTCGACAACAGCTCGATGGACGGCTACGCCGTCCGCACCGCCGACACCGTCCGCGCCACCGCCGAGTACCCCTCGGTGCTCGCCGTGGTCGGCGACATCGCGGCCGGCGCCGGCGAGCTGCCCCGGGTCGGACCCGGCCAGGCCGCCCGGATCATGACCGGCGCCCCCGTCCCGCCCGGCGCCGAGGCCGTCGCCCCGGTCGAGTGGACCGACGGCGGCACCGGCACCGGCGAGGCGGCCGACGCGATGACCGCGGCCGTCGAGGACGAGGAGGTCCGGGTCCTGCGCCCGGTCGCCGAGGGCGCCCACATCCGCCGCCGCGGCAGCGACGTCGCGGCCGGCTCGCGCGTCCTGGAGGCCGGCACCCGGCTCGGCCCCACCCAGCTCGGCCTGCTCGCCGCGATCGGCCGGGCCACCGTGAAGGTCCGCCCGCGTCCGCGGGTCGTCGTGCTGTCCACCGGCAGCGAGCTGGTCCAGCCCGGCGAGCCCATCGGCCCCGGCCAGATCTCCGACTCCAACAGCTTCACCCTCACCGCGGCGGCCCAGGACGCCGGCGCCATCGCCTACCGGGTCGGCGGGGTCCCGGACGACGCCGCCCGGCTGCGCGCCGTCCTGGAGGACCAGCTCGGCCGGGCCGACCTCATCGTCACCAGCGGCGGCGTCAGCGTCGGCGCGTACGACGTGGTCAAGGAGGTCTTCGAGTCCTACGGCGGTGTCGACTTCCGGCGGCTGCGGATGCAGCCCGGCAAGCCCCAGGGCTTCGGCCGGATCGGCGGCTCCGAGGGCGGGGCCGGCGTTCCGCTGCTCGCCCTGCCCGGGAATCCGGTGAGCGCCTACATCTCCTTCGAGCTGTTCGTCCGCCCGGTCATCCGTACCATGCTCGGCGCCCCCGACGTCCACCGCCCGGTGGTCCGCGCGCTGTGCCCGGCGGCCCTGCGCTCCCCGGCCGGGCGGCGGCAGTTCCTGCGCGGCCGGTACGCGCCGGACGGCACCGTCGAGCCGGTCGGCGGGGCGGAGTCCCACCTGGTCGGCGCGCTGGCCCGGGCGAACTGCCTGATCACCGTTCCCGAGGACGTCACCGAGCTGCCCGCGGGCAGTGCGGTGGACGTGGTCCTGCTCGACTCCTGAGGGCCCGTTCCGTCCCGTGATCCGGCCCCTCCCGCGCGGCGGGGCGGGGGAGCTGTACGGTAGCGCGGTATTCGATCTGCGCGCCCCTGGAGCCCCCGTGACGACACCTCCCCCCGGCGACCGCCTCACCCACGTCGACGACCAGGGCGCGGCCCGGATGGTCGACGTCTCCGAGAAGGCCACCACCGCGCGCACCGCCGTCGCGGCCGGCCGGGTCAAGGTCTCCCCGAAGGTGGTCGAACTGCTGCGCGGCGAGGGCGTGCCCAAGGGCGACGCCCTCGCGGTCGCCCGCATCGCCGGGATCATGGGCGCCAAGCGGACGCCCGACCTGATCCCGCTCTGCCACCCGATCGCGGTCTCCGGCGTGAAGGTCGACCTCGCCGTCGCGGACGATGCGGTCGAGATCACCGCCACCGTGAAGACCGCCGACCGCACCGGCGTCGAGATGGAGGCGCTGACCTCCGTGACGGTCGCCGCGCTGACCGTCATCGACATGGTCAAGGCGGTGGACAAGGGCGCCACCATCGAGTTCGTCCGGGTGCTCAGCAAGACCGGCGGCAAGAGCGGCGACTGGTTCGCCCCGGAGGTGGGGGCGTGAAGGCGCTTGCGCTCACCGTCTCCAACCGCGCGTCGGCCGGCGTCTACGAGGACAAGGGCGGCCCGCTGCTGGTCGCCGGGCTGACCGCGATGGGCTTCACCGCCGACGGCCCCCGCGTCGTCCCGGACGGCGAGCCCGTCGAGGCCGCCCTGCGCGAGGCCGTCGCGGCCGGCTACGACGTCGTGCTGACCACCGGCGGCACCGGCATCTCGCCGATGGACCTCACCCCCGAGATGACCGCCCGGGTCATCGACCGGCAGGTCCCCGGCATCGCCGAGGCGATCCGCGCGTACGGCCGCGACAAGGTCGCGACCTCGGCCCTCTCCCGCGGGCTGGCCGGCCTCGCCGGACGTACGCTGATCGTCAACCTGCCGGGATCGACCGGCGGCGTCCGCGACGGCCTCGCCGTCCTGGAGCCGCTGCTCGCCCACGCCGTCGACCAGCTCGGCGGCGGGGACCACCCCCGGCCCGACGACGCGGCACCCGGGAGAGCGCACTGAACGCCGGCTGGCCGGTAGAGCTCCACGAGGGGGAGGTCGCGCTGCGCCCGATCAGGGTCCGCGACCAGCGCGAGTGGCAGGAGGTCAGCCGCCGCAACCGGGACTGGCTGCGCCGCTGGGAGGCCACCGTGCCGCCCGGCCCGGCCGGTCAGGCCGCCGGCCCGCGCCCGACCTTCCGGCAGATGGTCCGCTTCCTGCGCGGGGAGGCCTCGGCCGGGCGGATGCTGCCCTTCGTCGTGCTCTACAAGGGGCAGCTGGTCGGCCAGCTGACCGTCGGCGGCATCACCTGGGGCTCGATGTGTTCGGCCAACGTCGGTTACTGGGTCGACGAGGCGGTGGCCGGCCGGGGCATCATGCCCACCGCCGTCGCGCTTTCGGTCAACCACTGTTTCCGCAACCTCGGACTGCACCGGATCGAGGTCTGCATCCGCCCGGAGAACACCCCGAGCCGCCGCGTGGTGGAAAAGCTCGGCTTCCGTCCGGAGGGAATGCGGCCGCGCTATCTCCACATCGACGGCGACTGGCGCGACCACCTCGTGTACGCCCTGACGGCCGAGGAGGTCCCCGAGGGGATGCTGGAACGCTGGCGGGCGCTCAGTTCCGCTGCGGGCCACGATAATTGAATGTATGTTCGAATCAAATATCGATATGGCATCGGCGTGGAGACGGACGGTCACAAATGCCGTCAAAATAGTCGGAGAATCAGCTTGATCACACGACACGCCGCGCCGAATTGCTGTCAGGCCTTCCCCGTCGCCCGTACGGTGTGAATCGTGAGCAGTAGCGGCCTTATCTACGCCGTCATCGTAGGGGCCTGGGCCGCCTATCTGGTGCCCATGTGGCTTCGCAGGCAGGACGAACTCAACGAGGCGCGCCCGACGGAACGCTTCAGCACCGCCATCCGCCTGCTGGCCGGGCGTTCGGCGCTGGAGCGGCGGGCGGCCCGGGCCCTGGGCGACGAACCGCGTGACGACGAGCAGAGCAGCGACGGCCCTCCCGCACGGGACGAGGCCGTCTCCGGCGACCCCGGGCACCGGGAGCCCGAGCCGCCCGCGGAGCGGCCCGAGCGGCCGGCCCCCGCGGTGCCGGGCGGGGTGGAGCGCCGGGCGCGCCTGCTGGCCCGCCGGCGCCGGATGGTCACCGCCCTCTTCCTGGCCTTCGCGCTCGGCGCGGTGGTCGCGGCGGTGGCCGGACTGGCCTTCCTCTGGGTGCCGGCCGTCCCGGCGGTCCTCCTGACCCTCTACATCGGCCACCTGCGCAGGCTGGAGCGCCAGCGGTACGAGGTGAAGCTCGACCGGGTCCGCGCCGCGCAGGCCGCCGAGCGGCTGCGCAAGCGCGAGCAGCAGCGCGCGGAGGCCCGGGCCGCGGCCGACGAGGCGCAGACCGCCGTCGTCGCCCCGCCTGAGCCCGTGGCCCCGGCCGAGCCGCGCGTCGTCCGCCGTCCGCACCTGCGGCTGGCCACCGAGGCCGAGGAGGCCGCGGGCGGTGCCTCGTCGGCCTCGGCGCTGGCGGAGGCGACCGAGCACGAGGAGTGGGTCGACGGCATGCGCGAGCGCGGAGCGGCCGGCCCGGACTCCTGGGAGCCGGTGCCCGTCCCGCTGCCGACGTACGTGACGGCGCCGGTCGCCCCGCGGGTCTCGCGCGGCCTCGACCTGTCGGCGCCCGGGACGTGGACCGCGGGACGTCCGGCGGAGTCCCGCAACACCCCGCTCTTCGACCAGTACGCGGAGCCCCCGGCCCCCGAGTCCCGCCCGCGCGCCGCCAACGAGTGAGCGGCCGCGGGCCCCGCCCGGCACCCGGTTCGGGGGGTGGTCACGGACCACCTCCGAAAGGTGCTAAAGTTTCTTCTCGTTGGGGCTGTGGCGCAGTCCGGTAGCGCACCTCGTTCGCATCGAGGGGGTCAGGGGTTCGAATCCCCTCAGCTCCACCCAACAAGGGCCCCGCCCGGTCGACAAGACCGGGCGGGGTTTCTGCGTTGTGGGGGCGTGTGCGTCAACTCGCCGTGGGGGCAGGGGTTCTGGCGGGCGGTCGGGTTGCGGGAGTGGCCTGTGAAGAAGGTCACAGCGGCCTGCTCGTGCCGGATCGCTGGCCACGGACCGGCCTCAGGGGGGTCGGTTATGGTGGGTTGGCCCAGACGGCGACGAGGGACGATCTGGCTCTATCTCAACGGGGTGCCATCGCGGTGCGCGAGTTCGGTCTGACACGGTGGGCACGACGGACGGACGCGGAGGACCGCGGCTCCGCTCCAGCCCCCGGAGGACCGGCTCCGAGCGTGATCGTCGCGGGCTGTCTCGCGGCGCTCTCCCTGGCGGCGTACGCCGTCGTGCGGCACTTCCACGAGCAGACGATGGTCGACATGCTCGTCTACCGGGCCGAGGGCGCGGCCGTCGTGCACGGGCAGGACCTGTACGCGATGCGGCTGCCCGGCTGGGACCTGCCCGCCACGTACCCGCCGTTCGCCGCGATGCTCTTCGTGCCGAGCACCTGGTTCGACGTGAGCACGCTGCGCGTCCTGGTGCAGCTGCTCAACCTCGCCCTGCTGGCGCTCGCCGCCCACCTCTCCTTCCGCCTCGCCGGCTGGCCCGCCGCCCGGCACCGCACCGCCGCGGTGCTGCTCGCGACCGGGTTCGGCGTCTGGCTGGAGCCCGTCTTCACCACGTTCCAGTACGGGCAGGTCAACCTCGGCATCCTGTGCCTGGTCCTGTGGGACCTGACCCGCCCGGACCGCAGCCGGGCCAAGGGCATCGGCATCGGCCTGGCCACCGCCATCAAGATCACCCCGGGCCTCTTCGCGGTGTACCTGCTGCTGACCGGCCGGATCAGGGCCGCCATGGTCGCCGGGGGCGCCTTCCTGGCGGCCGGGCTGGTCGGCGGGCTCGTGCTGCCCGACGCGTCCTTCGGGTTCTGGACGAAGTACCTGTGGGACCCGAGCCGCGTCGGCGTCACCGTGATCGCCGACAACCAGTCGCTGCGCGGCGCCGTCTGCCGGCTGCTCGGCACCAACGAGCCCGGCCTCGTCGCGCCGGCCGTCTGCGCGGCCGTCGGCGTCCTCGGGCTCGCCGTGGCCGTCCTGGCCGGGCGCTCGCGCTCGCTGCGGCGCGCCGACGCGTGGGGCGCCCTGTGCACCGCGTTCACGGCCCTCCTGGTGTCGCCCATCAGCTGGACCCACCACTGGGTGTGGTGCATCCCGCTGCTCGCCCTGCTGGCCGTGGAGGCCAGGACCACGGCGCGGCGGGTGCTGCTCGGGGTGGCGCTGGTGGCGTTCCTCTCGCACGCGATGTGGATCGTGCCGCACCGCTGGGGGCTCGGCGTCGCCTGGTACTGGCAGCTGCCGTCCTCGGTCTACGCGCCGTTCGGCATCGCCCTGCTGGCCGTCGTGGCGCTGCGGCTGTACCGCCTGCGCGGCCCGGACGACCTCGGGGCCGAGGCGGACGCCGTGCTGCGCCGCGCCGAGCTCGCGCCGAACCAGGCCCTGACGAAGCGGGCGTGACCATGGCCGTCGACACCAGGTCCGCGACCCCGGCCCCCGCCCGGGCGCCGGGCGCCGCCGTGCGGTCGGCGCTGCTCGGCAGCCCGGCCCGGCGCACCGCGCTGCTCACCGTCCTCTGTTTCGCCGTCATGTGCGCCATCGGCCTGCAGGGCTGGACCTCCGTCGCGCTCGGCGGCTTCGACCTCGGGATCTTCGACCAGGGCATCCGCGGCTACGCCCACTTCGGGCTGCCCGTCTCGACGCTGAAGAGCTACCACCACGAGTTCCCGCACGGCTTCTCGCTCCTGGGCGACCACTTCTCGCCCGTCCTCGCGCTGCTCGCGCCGCTGTACTGGATCTGGGACGACCCGCGGTCGCTGATCATCGGGCAGTCCCTGCTCTTCGCGGCCGGCGTGCCGCTGATCCGGCGGATCGCCGCCCACGCCTTCGCCGGCACCGCCCCGGCCACCACCCGGCGCGCCGCCGACCTGGCCGGCCTCGTGTACGCCCTCGGGTGGCCGCTGCTGGTCGCCGCCCGGGTGGGCTTCCACGAGGTCGCCTTCGCGGTGCCGCTGATCCTGCTGATGCTGGAGCGCGGCCTCGCCCGCCGGTACTGGACGGTGGCCCTGTCCGCCGTCCTGCTGTGCTGCACCAAGGAAGACCTCGGCCTGATGGTGGCCGCGTACGGGCTGGTCCTGCTGCTGCGCCTGCGCGGCTCGGGTGACCGCGCCGGGCGGCGCACCGGCATCGGGCTGCTGGTGGGCGGGCCGCTCGCCTCGGTCGTCGCCATCAAGTGGCTGATCCCGGCGATGGGCGGCGAGCCGGGCTACTACTGGAACTACGGCTCGATCGGCGCCGACGCCGGGGACGCCCTGCACAAGCTGCTCGGCAACCCGTTCCTGCTGGTCCAGGCCGCCTTCGACCAGCCGCTCAAGCCGCTGCTGCTGCTCTGGCTCTTCGGCACGATGTTCCTGCTGCCGCTGCGCTCGGCGACCGTCCTGTGCGCGGTGCCGCTGCTGGCCGAGCGGATCCTGTCCAGCAACCCCAACCACTGGTCCATCGCCCGCCACTACGACTCCATGCTGTGGCCGATCCTGCTCACCGCGGCCATCGAGGTGACCGGCCGGCTGATGGCCGAGGAGCGCACCGCGCGGCGGGCCCGCCTGCTGGGCCTGGCCGCGGCCGGCTGCGCGCTGGTCGCCGCGGTGCCGCTGGGGCTCGTGCAGCTGGCCGTGCCGTCGTCCTGGCAGCCGAAGACGAGCGAGGCCGCGCTCGTCCGGGCCGCCGCGCTCATCCCCGACGGCGCGTCGGTGGAGGCGGACAACCAGATCGCGCCGCGGCTGACCGCCCGGGCGGACGTCGTGCTGGTGGACGGCACCCCGCGCGGGCGCGAGTACGTGCTCACCCGGTCGGACAAGCGCTCGTTCCCGTTCGAGACGGACAAGCAGCAGGCCGAGCGGATCCGGCTGCTGCTGGACCACGGCTACCGGCAGATCTGGGCCGAGGACGGCGTGGTGCTGCTGCACCGGGAGGGCACCGAGCCGATCCCGGGCGAGCACGTGCCGGGCGCGGACAGCAAGCCCGTCCAGGACAAGGTGCCGTCGGACGTGGGGCACAACCTGTTCCGGGGCTGATGCTCAGGGCCTCACCACGACCACCGTGCACCCGGCGTGGTGGACGCAGTACTGGGTGACGGTGCCGAGCAGGTCCCCCGGCGGGGCGCAGCGCCCGCGGCTGCCGACGACCAGCGCGGCGGCGCCCTCGGCGGCGGCCACCAGGGTGGGGCCGGGCGCCCCGGCGGCGAGGTGGCGGCGGACGGCGAGCCCGGTCGGGCAGGCGGTCAGCGTCTCGTCGAGGATCTCGGCGGCGCGGCGCTCGGGCCCGAAGCCGTCCAGGACGGGCGGGACGAGGCCGTGCTCGCCGTACAGGGAGGGGAAGTCCCAGACGGTGACGGCCTCCAGCGGGGCGCCGGTCAGGCCGGCCAGGCGGGCCGCCCAGCGGACGGCGGCGCGGGAGGCCGGGGAGCCGTCCACGCCGACCACGATCCTGCCCCCGGGCTGACGGGTCATGGTTCGAGCGTAGGACGGCCGGGGGCCGGCCGGAACTCCTTCGGCCGGCCCCCGTATCGCGGACTGCCTCAGATGCGCTGGGTGTCCGTGAACGCGCCGTGCTGGTGCGGGCCGGCCTGCGGCGGGACGGCGCCGTAGCGGCCCGGACGGCGACCGCGCGGGTGGCGCGTCAGGTGGAAGCCGAGGACGCCCGCGACGGCGGCCAGGGCGCCGCCGCCGATCGTCCAGTACCAGCGGCTGTTCCAGCCGGAGAACCAGCCGGTGTACCAGTGCTCCTCCGGCTGCACCGGGGCCGCCGCCTTGGCGGTGCTCGCGCCGCCGCCGGCCGGCGGGACGAGCGGGGCCTTGAGCTCGCCGCCCTCCGGCTGGGCGTTGTCGGCGTTGCCCTTGGCGGCGACGTGCAGCTGGACGGCGGCGGCGAGGCCGAGGTCCGGCTGCGGGACGTCGGTGACCGCGAGCTTCACGTAGTACGTGCCGGGCAGCGGGTCGCCGGACCACGGCTCGGCCCAGGTGCGGACCTCGCGCAGGGTGCAGCTCAGGGCGAGCGTGGCGGTGTTCTGGTCGCCGGTGGCGTTCTGGGTGCCGGCGGTGCAGGACTGGCGGCGGCGCAGCCCGTCGAAGACCTCGACGGCCCAGGTCTGCGCGTCGTGCCGGTCCTTGCCGGGGGCGAGGTTGACGGTCACGGAGACCGTCGGGGTCTGGCCCTCGGAGGCCCCGAACGCCCAGTACAGGTAGTCGCCGGTGGAGGCGGCGACGTTGGCGTCCTGGCCGGGGGAGAGGTTGACGGCGGTCAGGAAGGAGGTGCCGGCCTTGGTCGCCGGGGCCGCGGTGCCGCTCGCGCTGGGCGAGGGGGTCGGCGAGGCGGCGGAGGCCGCCGGGGCGGCCAGCGCGAGGGCGGGCAGGAGGGCGGTGGCGGCGAGCAGGCCGCGAAGAGTCCTACGCATGATCAGTTCTCCCGCCAGACGGCGATCCGCCAGCGGGCGATCCAGCCGGCCACCAGGCCGGTCAGCAGGCCGGCGCCGGTGAGGGTGAGCAGCAGGATCCAGCCGCGGCCGAGGCCCATCGCCGCGCCCTCGGGGGCGGGGGAGGCGGAGGCCAGGTCGACGGTCAGCTCCAGCGGCAGGCCGGGGTCGGCCTGGACGCCGGGCTGCGGGGCCAGCGAGTTGCTGACGACCAGGCAGACCGTGGTCGGGGGCTGCTCGCTCGGCGAGGCGGTGGGCTTGGTGATGACGTAGCCCTTGGAGTCGTTGGTGGACCAGCGCAGGCCGGTGGAGATCACGTCGTTGCGGCCGTTGTCCGCGTCGGTGCCGCGGACGAGCTCCTGGCCGGTCGCGCTGGTGGCCTGGAGCAGGACGCCGTAGTCCCGGGCGACGGCCCGGTCCAGGGAGACGCTGAGCGAGGCGCGCAGCTCCTGGCCGGACTTGACCGGGACCTTGTAGACGCGGTGCTCGGAGAACTTCTCGCGGTCGCTGTAGACGCCGGGGGCGAGGACGGGGGCGCTCTCGCACTTGTCGGTGCCGGCGGTCTTGACCGGGTTGACGGTGTAGGTGTCGTCGCTGCGGTCGATCAGCTGCTTCACCTTGTTGGTGAGCTGGTCCTGGCTGCGGACGTCGGTGTAGGTGCCGCCGGTCGCGTTGGCGATGCAGAGGAGCTGCTGGCGGGTCTTGTCGTCGTGGGCGAGGCCGAGGGTGTCGACGACCAGGTGGATGCCCTGGGCGGCGAGTTCGCGGGCCACGTCGCACGGGTCCGGCGGGGCGCAGTCGTCCTCGCCGTCGGTGATCAGGACGATCCGGCGGGTCGCGTCGCCCTTGCCGAGGTCCTGGGCGGCGCCGCGCAGCGCCAGGCCGATCGGGGTCCAGCCGGTGGGGCGGAGGGTGGCGATCGCGGTCTTGGCCTCGACCTTGTTGGTCTTGCCGACCGGGAAGAGCTGCTTGGTGTCCTGGCAGCCGATCGTCTTGTCGTTGCCGGGGTAGGTCGCGCCGAGCGTGCGGATGCCGAAGTCGGTCTCCGCGGGCAGGGCGTCGATCACCTCGCTGAGGGACTGCTGGGCCACCGAGATGCGGCTCTTGCCCTGGATGTCGGTGGCGTTCATGGAGCCGCTGACATCCAGGATCAGGTCGACCCTGGGGGCCTCCTTGGGAGCCGGGGCGGTGCCGCCCGTGGGTTCGTCGGCATGGGCGGGCAGGCCGAGGAGCAGCGAGGCACCCGTTATCGCCGCGGCGGCGAGCAGGCTGCCCAGCCTGGTCGTTGGTCGTCGTCGTCCGGTAATCACGCGGCCGATCCTAGGGATCATCACTTCGCCATGGCCAAACGAGTCCGCAGCATGGCTGTGGTGCACCACCGCGTGAACTCCCGCGCGCGGGTGGGGTATCGCGGGCGCCGGGCTCACGCGGCGCTTATGCGCGGTGGTTAGCCTTCCGTGCGAACAAGTTGGGTGGCGAGGGGGCGCGGTGGAACTGGCGGGTGTCGGGAAGCGGTACGGGCGGGGCGGGCGGTGGGTCCTGCGCGGGGTCGATCTGGCCGTCCGGCCGGGGGAGTTGGTGCGGATCGCGGGGGCGAACGGGACGGGCAAGTCGACGCTGCTCAAGCTCGCCGCCGGGATCGAGCGGCCGAGCACCGGGCGGGTGGTGCGGCCGGGGACGGCGGCCTACGTGCCCGAACGGTTCCCGCCGGCGCTGCCGTTCGACGCGGCCTCGTACCTGCTGCGGGCCGGCCGGGTGCACGGGCTGCCGGCCGCGGAGGCGCGGCGCAGGGCGGGGGAGTGGCTGGACCGGTTCGGCATCGCGGACCGGGCGGGCACCCCGCTGAACCGGCTGTCCAAGGGCACCTGCCAGAAGGTCGCGGTTGCGCAGGCGCTGCTCGCCGGGGCGCGGGTGCTGCTCCTGGACGAGGCCTGGACCGGGCTCGACCCGGCGGCCAGGACGGTGCTGGACGAGGCCGCCGCCGAACGGGCCGCGAGCGGCGGCGCCGTGCTGTTCGTCGACCACGACCCGGCGCGGCTGGCCGGGCTGACCACGGCCGCGTACCGGGTCGGCGCGGACGGCGGGCTGCGGCCGGCCGAGGAACCGTCCGTGCCGGCGGGCGGCCCGTCGGCGGTGGTGGAGGTGGACGTGGACGTCCTGGACGGCGAGCCGCTGCCCGCCCGGTTGCCCGGGGCGCCGGAGCTCACCGCGCTGGACGGGACGGCGGTGCGGCTCACGGTGCCGTCGGCGCACTCGGACGCGCTGCTGCGCCGCCTGCTGACCGGCAGTCCGGCCGTGAGCGTGCTGGCCGTCCGTCGGCGGGAGGAGGAGCGATGAGGCAGGTCGGGGCGCTGACGAGGTACCACCTGGAGCTGGTGCTGCGCGGGCACGGATGGCTGCCGCCGTTCCTCGCGTACGCGTTGCTGCTGGTGCTCGGCGTGACGGCGGGCGATCCGCTGCTGGGGGGCCTCGGCTACGGCGCGGGCGTGCTGCTGCCGGTCAGCGCGTGGTACGTCCGCACCGTGCTGAACGCCGAGCCGCCGGCCTCGCGGGCGTGCCTGGTCGCGGCGGCCGGCCCGGCCCGGGTCCAGCTGGGCGGGCTGCTGGCGGCGCTGACGGTCGGTCTGGTGCTGGCGGTGGCCGAGGTGGCCGGGCTCTGGTGGTCGAGCGGGCCGGTCGCCAACCCGAAGGCGGACCAGCCGCCGGTCGGGACGGCGGTGCTGGCCGGGCTGCTGGCCTCGGTCGTGTGCGTGCTGCTGGGGGTGCTGGTCGGGGCGCTGTGCAACCGGCCGGTGTTCGTGCGGGCGCCGTACGGCATTTCGGCGGCGCTGGCGCTCGCGACGGCGGTGCTGGTCGCGCCGGGTTCGCCGGCGAACGAGGTGGTGCGCGCCCTGGCCGCGGGCGACCGGACCGGGCTTGTCGGCCTGCCGTGGCTCGAACTGCTGGCGGCCGCGGGGCTGCTGGCGGCGGTCGCGGCGGGTTCGGCGGTGCTGGCCGGGCGGCGACCGGAGTGAGCCGGCCGCGGTGGCGGGCCCGTGATCTGGACAATCACTGACACACCGTGAAGAACAGCCGATAAATATGGATAGCGGTCGTTAGGGTGACGGGACGGGACGCCGGGGCTGCCGCGTCCCGAAGCGTCCGACGCGCGGGAAGGACCCGCGGTGAGCACTCTCCCAGGACGGTCCGTGGCGACACCCTCCGCCGTGACCGGAACCGCCGCCCGGCCGGCCGGGCCGGTGCCGGCCCGGCGCACCACCGAGCTCGTGCTGGTGCTGGCCGCCGTGCTGATCGCCGTCTTCGGCTACGTCGAGGTCGGCGTGAACCTGGACGGCACGGTGCCCGCCGACACCGCCGGGTACGGCGCCGCGCTCGGCGTGCTCGCCCTGCTGGCGCACGCCGTCGTGCGGTGGCGGGCGCCGTACGCGGACCCGCTGCTGCTGCCGATCGCGGTGCTGCTCAACGGGATCGGGCTGGTGGTGATCTACCGGCTGGACCGGGCCACCCCGGGCCCGGGCGCGGCCTCCACGCAACTGCTGTGGTCCGCGCTCGGGGTGGCGCTGTTCGGCGCGGTGGTCCTGCTGGTGCGCGACCACCGGCGGCTGCGGCGGTACGCGTACGTGGGCGCGCTCGCGGCGCTCGTCCTGCTGGTGCTGCCGATCTTCTTCCCGCCGGTGTACGGCTCGCGGATCTGGATCGTCCTCGGGCCGCTCTCCTTCCAGCCGGGGGAGTTCGCCAAGGTGCTCCTGGCGGTCTTCTTCGCCGCCTACCTGGCCGTGCACCGGGACGCCCTCGCGCTCACCGGGCGGCGGGCCTGGCGCTGGCAGCTGCCGCGCGGGCGGGTGTTCGGGCCGGTGCTGCTGATCTGGGCCGCGTTCGTCGGCGTCCTGGTGCTGGAGACGGACCTCGGGATGTCGCTGCTGTACTTCGGGCTGTTCGTCGTGATGCTGTACGTCGCCACCGCGCGCACCGGCTGGATCGCGATCGGGCTGGGCCTCGCGGCGGCCGGCGCGGTGGCAGTGGGGTACTTCGAGGCCCACGTGCGCAGCCGGGTGGCGGACTGGCTGGACCCGCTCGGCTCGATCGCGGCGGGCAAGGGGGCCAACCAGATCGCCCAGTCGCTGTTCGCCTTCGCGTGGGGCGGGGAGCTCGGTACGGGCCTCGGCAACGGGCACTCGGTGCTGATCGGGTTCGCCGCCAAGTCCGACTTCATCCTCGCGACGATCGGCGAGGAGCTCGGCCTGACCGGGCTGGTCGCGGTGTTCCTGCTGTACGCGCTGCTGATCTCGCGCGGCTTCCGGACGGGCATCGCGCTGCGCGACCCGTTCGGGCGGCTGCTGGCGATCGGGCTGGCGTCGATCGTCGGCCTGCAGGTGTTCGTGGTGGCGGGCGGGGTGCTCGCGCTGATCCCGCTGACGGGGATGACGCTGCCGTTCGTCGCGCAAGGCGGTTCGTCGGTGGTGACCAACTGGATCATCGTGGCGCTGCTGGTGCGCATGAGCGAGCGCAGCGAGCGAATCAAAGTCGGGCGCGTGTGTCGCGAAGCGCCCGGTGAGCGAAGCGAGCCGGACGCATGAGTGACGTCGCCCGCAGGCCGGCGCCGGGGGAGGTTTGATGGTGCGCTTCGGGCCGGGCCGGGGGAACGGACCGCAGGGGCTCCCGGGGATCTCCGTCACCGGCCGCCGCGCGGGCACGTTCTGCCTGCTGCTGATCGCCGCGCTGTGCGTCCAGGCCACCCGGGTGCAGGTCTTCGAGGCGAAGGACCTCGACCACAACAGCGCCAACCAGCGGCTCACCGTCGAGCGGTACGCGCAGCCGCGCGGGAACATCCTGGTCGGCGCCGACCCCGTCACCGGCTCGGCACCCACCGGCGGCCGGTACGCGTACAAGCGCACCTACACCGACGGCCCGACGTACGCGGCCGTCACCGGCTTCGCCTCGCAGGCGTACGGCAACACCCAGCTGGAGGGGATCGAGGACGACCTGCTGACCGGCACGGACAGCCGGCTGGCGGGCTGGGCCGTCTGGGACGCGGTCGCGCGCCGGCAGAACCCCGGCGGGGACGTCTACACCACCCTCGACCGGGCCGCCCAGGAGGCAGCGGTGCGCGGGCTCGCCGCCCAGACGGGCGCGGTCGCCGCGATCGAGCCCGCCACCGGGCGGATCCTGGCGCTGGCCAGCACGCCCTCCTACGACCCCGGGAGCTTCGCCGGGTCCACCTCGGCCGACCAGGCGGCCTGGAACCGGCTGCAGACCGACACCGGCCGGCCGATGCTCAACCGGGCGCTGCGCCAGACCTACCCGCCCGGCTCGGCCTTCAAGGTGGTGACGGCCGCCGCCGCGCTGACCGCCGGGGTGGTCACCGACATCAACGCGCCCACCACCGCGCCCTTCCCCTATGTCATGCCGGGGACGACCACGCCGCTGGTCAACGACACGACGGCCTGCGACCGGCCGGGGCAGTCGCTGGACACCGCGATGGTCCTCAGCTGTAACAGCGTCCTCGGCTACCTCGGAGTCCGCACCGGGCTGGACGCGATGGTGGCGATGGCCGGGAACTTCGGCTTCAACGACGCCCGGCTCGACATGCCGGTGCGGCCGGCCCGCTCCAACGTCGACACGAGGATGAACGAGTCGCAGCTCGCGCTCTCCTCGATCGGGCAGTTCGACACCGCCGCGACCCCGCTGGTGATGGCGATGGTCGCGGCCGGGGTCGCCAACAACGGGACCGTGATGCGTCCACAGCTTGTGGACAAGCTGACGAAGGGCGACGGGACGGCGGTGCAGCTGATGAAGCCGTCCGTCTACAAGCGGGCGATGACGCCCGAGGTGGCCGCGCAGGTGCAGCGGCTCATGACGGACGTGGTGGACAACGGGACCGGACGGAACGCCCGGATCCCGGGCGCGGTGGTCGGCGGGAAGACCGGGACCGCCGAGCACGGGGTGGACAACAGCGGGACGCCGTACGCGTGGTTCATCGCGTGGGCCAGGCCGGCCGGCCCGGACAAGGTGCCGCCGGTGGCCGTCGCCGTGGTGATCGCGGACAGTGACGCCACGGACGTCACCGGTGGCGGGCTGGCCGCGCCGATCGCCCGGTCCGTCATGCAGGCCGTCCTCGCGCGGTGACCGGGCCGGCCGCCCTGAGCTGCGGCTTTACCTCGCCTCGGGGCGATCCGCCGTTTACGAAGCGTCCGGTTTGTCCTTGTCTATTCGACAGTTCGTATAATGCGCAAGTCCGGACTGTTCGTTTGCGACACTGGTGCATTCGCGCGGTACTGTCCCATCTTTGTTCGGTTGGTCCGCGATGACACCCCGTATCGCTTTTGGTGACCGACCGCTAGGACACCCTCCTCTGCCTAGAAGGACCGCGGTTTTGGCCAGCAACTCCCTTGGCGCGCGTCTGTCGCGACGCAAGCCCGTGTCGACACTGATCGCCGAGAGCGAGGGCCGGGACAGCCTCCCGGCCGGCGCTCCCGAGGAGGGCGGACGCTCCGGCATCCACCTCCGCCGTTCCATCGGACTCTGGCAGCTGTCCTCGATCGGCATCGGCGCCACCATCGGCACCGGCATCTTCTTCGTGCTCAACACCGCGGTGCCGTCGGCCGGACCGGCCGTCATCCTGTCCTTCGTCATCGCCGCCGTCACGGCCGGCCTCACGGCGCTGTGCTACGCCGAGATGGCCTCCGCGATCCCGGTCTCCGGCTCGTCCTACTCCTACGCCTACGCGACCCTCGGCGAGGGCGTCGCCTTCGGCGTCGGCATCTGCCTGCTGATGGAGTACGGCGTCTCGGCCTCCGCGATCGCGGTGAGCTGGGCCGAGTACCTCAACAAGTTCCTCGACCTGGCCTTCGGGGTCAAGATCCCCGAGCAGCTGGCGGGCGCGCCGGACGGCACCCACTGGTTCAACCTGCCGGCGCTGCTGCTGGTCGCCATGGTCTGCTTCCTGCTGATCCGGGGCGTCAGCGAGTCGGTGAAGGTCAACGCGGCGATGGTCGCGATCAAGATCCTCATCCTGATGCTGTTCATCGGCGTCGCGCTCACCGGCTTCCACTCCGGCAACATGACCCCGTTCATGCCGCTCGGCGTCGGCGGCGTGCAGGTCGCGGCGTCCAGCATCTTCTTCTCGTTCATCGGCCTGGACGCCGTGTCCACCGCCGGCGAGGAGGTCAAGAACCCCCGCCGCACCCTGCCGCTGGCGATCATCATCTCGCTGGTCGTGGTGACCCTGCTCTACATCCTGGTCGCGCTGGCCGGCATCGGCGCCCAGCCGTGGCAGAAGTTCGACGGCCAGGAGGCCGGGCTCGCCCAGATCCTCCAGGACATCACCGGCCAGAGCTGGCCCGCGATGGTCTTCGCGGTCGGCGCGATCCTCTCGATCTTCAGCATTACCCTCGTGGTGATCTACGGCCAGACCCGCATCCTGTACTCGATGGGCCGCGACGGCATGCTGCCCAAGCGCTTCGCCGAGCTCTCGCCGCGCACCGGCACCCCGGTCTGGAACACGATCGTGGTTGGCGTCGGCGTGGGCGCGCTCGCCGCGTTCGTCCCGCTGGACGTCCTGGCCGACATCACCAGCCTCGGCACTCTGATCGCCTTCTCGGTCGTCTCGATCGGCGTCATCGTCCTGCGCCGGACCCAGCCCGACCTGCCGCGCGGCTTCAAGGTGCCCGGCTACCCGGTCGTGCCGCTGCTCAGCGTCGGCTTCTGCGGCTACCTCATCACCGGCCTGCACGCCGACACGTTCCGGGCCGGGGCGATCGCCCTCGCCGTCGCCGTGGTCGTCTACTTCGGCTACAGCATCAAGCACTCGAAGCTGGAGCGCGGAGCGGAGCGGCAGGCGGCCCCGGTGGACAGCCACATCGGCTGATCCGTCTCACGCTCCGGATACGGCGCCGGTCACCGCCGGTTGCTATGGACACGAAGGGTCGCCCACTGGCAGGACGGTGGGCGACTCTCCGCGCGTAGACCGCGACTCTCCGTCGATCCCGGTGGCGACAGCGCGGGGCCCCCACCCATAACCTTCCACCATGGTGAGCACCCGCACGCCCGGCCTCTCCCGCCCGCGCGGCCGGTTCACCGGCCGTTCCAGAACGCCGGCCCCCCAACCGGCCGGACCGCCCTCGCGGCCCGACCGCCCCCTGCGCGGCCTGGTCCCCAGAGTCGTCCCCCGCCAGCGCCGCGAGAACACGTTTCCGCCCACGGCCGCGCGGACCGACCCCGCCCGACTCGCCTCCCTGCGCAGCGTCCAGCTGCTCGGCTGCGCCATCGCGGCCGGCTGGGCGGCCGCCTTCCCGCTCGTCTCCGACCTGCCCAACCAGCGCGTCTGGGGCATGATCGCGGCCCCCGCCTACGCCCTGGCCGGGCTGCTCTGCCTGATCCTGCCGCGCCGGTTCGCGGCCCGCTCCGCCGCCGCGGTCGCCCTCCTCGGGGCCGTCGTCGTGCCGCTCGCGCTCCTCGCCGTCCAGGGCCGCCATCAGTCCGAGGTGATGGTGGTCGAGCGCTCGGCCCACCTGCTGCTCACCACCGGCAGCGCCTACCTGCAGCACCCCGTCGTGGTCACCGACTACAACCCGTACCTGCCGGCCATGTCGCTCTTCGGGATGCCCCGCCAACTGCTCGGCAGCGGGGACGCCTTCACCCGGGTCGCCGGGGACGCCCGGATCTGGTTCGCCCTCACCTTCTTCGCCTGCCTGCTGGCCAGCTGGCGGCTCCTGCGGCCGTCCAGGGACCGCGCGCCGCTGCTGCCGCTCGCGGTGCTCACCGCCTCGCCGCTGATAGCGCTCGCCCTCGTCGTCGGCGGGGTCGACCTGCCGCTGATCGGCGTCTGCTGCCTGGCCATGGCGCTCGCCGAGCGCGACCGCACCGTCGGCGCGGGGCTCGTCCTCGCCCTCGCCTGCACCCTCAAGTGGACGGCCTGGCCCGCGCTGCCCGTCGCAGTTCTGCTGATGTGGCGGCTGTACGGGCGGCGCCCGGCGGCCAGGACCGGGCTGATCGCCGTCGGCACGAGCCTGGCCGTGCTGCTGCCGTCCGTGCTGACCAGGGCGGACGAGCTGCGCGAGCAGGTGGTGCTCTTCCCGCTCGGGATGACCGCGATCCGCACCCCGGCGGGCAGCCCGCTGCCCGGCAAGGTGCTGGCCGGCTTCGGGCCGACCGGGCACACCGTGTCGCTGACGCTGATGACCCTCGGCGGTGTCGCGGTCGCGATCTGGCTGCTGGCCCGGCCGCCGGTGACCGCGATGGGCGCCGCCGACCTGCTGGCCGCGGGGCTCGCGATCGCCTTCATGCTGGCCCCGGCCGGGCGCTTCGGGTACCTCGCGCTGCCTGCGGTCCTGGTGATCTGGCCGCGGCTCGCGGCGCGGCGGTGGAGCAACCGGCCGGCCGCCGTGGCCAGGTGGCGTCCGGAGCATCCGGAACGGCCGGAGCCCGCTCT
>NZ_JBFBDY010000002.1:0-62865 GCF_040683475.1 Kitasatospora sp. NPDC093558
ACAACACCACCCCGGTGCCGCCCCCTGACTCCTGGTGGGGGGTCTGGCGGGCGCCGGGCGGCCCCGCGGGGGGGGGGCCGGGGGGGGGCGCGGGCGCCCCGGGGAACCCGCCCGCGGCGGCCGCCGCCCCGCCCCGGTTCGACCTCAAGGACCCGGTGCCGATGTTCGAGCTCAGCCCTGACTTCGTCGCGGGCAAGGCGCAGGCAACCCCCGAGGCCGCACTGCGGCTCACCTATCTGGCCTCCCGGGTGACCGCCTCCGACGGTCACCAGGCCGCCGTGCTACTTACTCCCCAAGGCACTGGCGCCTCCGCCGCCTCGGGCAGCAGCGGGCAGAACGTCGGTGCCGAGGGCTGGCAGCTGGCCGGCATCCGCGACGGCGACACCGACCTCGGCCTTGCCGAACGCGGCACCCCACAGGCCCACACCTTCAGCGAGCCGCAGATCCACGCCTGGTACCGGATCACCACCGACGGCATGGTCGAGCCGCTCAACGAGGAAGCCAACAGCGGTCTCGGCGGACAGCACGGCATTCCCCTCGCCGCCTACCAGAAGCTCGTCGCCACCCGCTACGGCGACAAACTGCCCGGCTCGGAATACGACCACAAGGGCCTGGCCGGCGGCTTCGCCGGCCTGGCGGACGGCCGGCCGCAGCAGACCCCCAGCGCGACCGCAGCTCCGTCGACCGGACCTGACTGGACGCCGGCGGCGCTCACCGGCGCCGCGGCCCTCTCCGCGGTCGGCGCCGCCATGGCGTACCGGCGTCGCCGACAGGCCGCCACTACGCGCTGACCCATCCCAAGCCCCCGGCGCCGGTCCCCCCGGAGTCACTGGCCGGCGCCGGGCCACACGCTGCCATGGCCGTGCGTCCGCCGACGACCGCCCACCGGAAGCCGCACCGATCGATCCGGCCGCCCCGCCTACCGCGTCAGCCATGCGAGCGATGCCGCGGGTGGTGCCTTGCGATTCAAGACGCACGTCCCGCACAGAAAGGCCGCATGAGTGCGCCCCGTCATGTCCTCCGTCCAGTCCGGGGCGGCGCATCCGGTCGCTTCGCCCGGACCTGGGTCACTCGTCCCGGAGTCCGCTCCAGCACCGGTGTTCGTCTCCCGGTCCGGCTTCCGGGGCCGCCTGCTGCGAGGTATCGGTTGGCCGGTCAGTGTGATCGGCTCGATCCTGGCGGCCGCGATGATCACCAGCCTGATCGGTATGCAGTCCGACGCGCCGCCCATCGACATCCCGCCCCGGCACACCACTCTGCCGACGTCCACGCCTGCGCCAGGGTCCCCTGCCGCTTCGCCGGCACCTGGTACGACCGCGCCGACACCGCATCCGTGACCCTCCGCAAGCGCCCCCGAGCGCTCCCGTCACGTCACCCACGCCGCCGGGCTTTCACGGCGTCCGCCCACGCCCGGCCTCTGCAGAACCCGCTCCAGGAGCATCCTTGTCCCGTCACCAACGCCCTCGGCAGTCGCTGCGGCGCCAGCGCCGGTTGGCGGCACCGCCGCTGCGCTTCTTCATGCCCCTGTGTCTGCTAACCTGTCTGCTCGCGCTGCTGGTGCTGCGCGGCCTCGCCACCAACGAGGTGTTCCACGACAACCAGGTCGCGCCGTCCATCGACAAGACCACGGTCCCGCAGAGCGTCCTGACCGGCGGCCCGATCGTCGACGCCCGGGGGGTGAACAACGCCAGTCCGGTGAGCTATCGGGTGCCGGACCACACCGCCGTGCTGAGTTTCGACGACGGCCCGTCCCCGGAGTGGACGCCGAAGATCCTGGACCTGCTGGCCGCGTACCGCATCCACGCCAGCTTCTTCGTCACCGGCTCCATGACCTCACGTAATCCCGACCTGATCCGCAGGATCGTCGCGGGCGGCCACGAGATCGGCGTCCACACCTTCACCCACCCCGACCTGGCGCTCGAGTCCCAGACTCGGATCGCCTGGGAGCTGGCCCAGACACAGCTGGCACTGGCCGGGGTCGCGGGCGTGCACAGTTCGCTGTTCCGCCCGCCGTACTCCTCGACGGCGGACGCGCTGGACGACGCCTCCTATCCGGTGGTCAAGTACGTCGGCGAGCACGGCTACCTCACCGCGTTCATCGACTCCGACACCGACGACTGGCAGCTCCCGGGCACCGACAAGATCGTGAAGGCCGCCATGCCGAGCAAGCCGGGAGCGGGCGAGCTGATCCTGCTGCACGACGCCGGCGGCGACCGCTCACAGACCGTCACCGCGCTCGGGAAGATCATCGACAACCTCCGGAACCAGGGCTACCACTTCGCCACCATCTCCGAGGCACTCGGAGCGTCCCCTGCCACGGTGCCGGTGCACGGCCTCCCCCTGTGGGCGGGCAAAGCCTTCATCTGGACCACCAAGTTCGCGGTCCTCCTGCTACCGGTGCTGGTCGGCCTGCTGGCCTTCGTCGGCTTCCTGAACTTCGGCCGCTTCGCCCTGATGATCGTGCTCGCCACGCGCCACGCCCGTCGCACCCGGCGCCCGGACTTCGCCTGGGGACCACCCGTCACCGAACCGGTCACCGTCCTGGTCCCGGCCTACAACGAACGCGAGTGCATCTCCCACACCCTCAACTCGCTTGCCGCCAGCGACCATCCGATCGAGGTCGTCGTCATCGACGACGGCTCCACCGACGGCACGGCCGACATCGTCGAGGAAATGGACCTGCCGTTCGTCCGACTGATCCGCAAGGCCAACGGCGGCAAGTCCACCGCCCTCAACGCCGGGATCGCCGCCGCCTCGCACGACATCATCGTGATGATGGACGGCGACACCGTCTTCGAACCCTCCACCGTCCGGGAACTGGTCCAGCCCTTCAGCGACCCCACCGTCGGCGCGGCGGCCGGCAACGCCAAGGTCGGCAACCGGCAGACGCTCATCGGTGCCTGGCAGCACATCGAGTACGTCCTCGGCTTCAACCTCGACCGCCGCATGTACGACATGCTCAACATCATGCCGACCATCCCCGGAGCGATCGGCGCCTTCCGCCGGGACGCACTGCGGCGGGTCGGCGGAATGAGCGACGACACGCTCGCCGAGGACACCGACATCACCATGGCCCTGCTCCGCGATGGCTGGCGGATCGTCTACGCCGAACGGGCCCGGGCCTGGACCGAGGCACCCGCCAGCATCCAGCAGCTCTGGTCCCAACGCTACCGATGGAGTTACGGCACCATGCAGGCGATGTGGAAACACCGCCGCTCGCTCACCGCCCGCGGCCCCGCCGGCCGCTTCGGACGGCTCGCACTGCCCACGGTGGCACTGTTCGGCGTCGTCTGCCCGTTGCTGGCCCCCCTCATCGACGTCTTCTTCCTCTACGGCGTGCTCTTCGTGGACGCCCCGCTGACCATCTCCGCCTGGGCCGGATTCCTCCTCGTCCAGGGCGCACTCGCTTGGTACGCCTTCCGGCTGGACGGCGAGAAACCCTGGCACCTCATCACTCTGCCGGTCCAACAGGTGGCCTACCGGCAACTGATGTACACCGTCCTGCTGCAGTCCTCGATCACCGCGCTCACCGGAGGCCGACTGCGCTGGCAGAAACTGCGGCGCACCGGCGAGGTCGCCGCCCCTGTGGAGGCCTGACCATGGACCGTTCCCTCATCCAGGACACCCTCCAACTCCGCATACCGCCGTCCCCGCCTCCGCAGCGGCCGTCCGCAGAGCCGTCCTCGCAACCGCTGAAACACAACGGCGGCGGCCGCGACCGCTACCTCGACCTGCTGCGTGCCCTGGCACTGATCCGCGTCGTGGCCTACCACAACTTCAGTTGGTCCTGGCTGCCGACCATCTTCCCCTCCATGGGCGTGATGTTCGCCCTGGCCGGCTCGCTCATGGCCCGCTCGCTCGCCCGCCCGGCGCTCGGCGTCATCCGCGGCCGACTACGGCGTCTGCTTCCGCCCATGTGGCTGTTCGGCGCCATCACGCTCACCGCCATGCTCCTCGACGGCTGGGGACCGAACTCCGAAGGCCACCCCGGCCGGTGGTGGCCAGAGCTGGCCTTCTGGATCCTCCCGCTCAGCACCCCGCCCTACCCCACGTCCCCGCTGCCCGGATTCCACATCCTGCAGACCAGCTGGGCCGAACAGGCCGCGGTACCCCTGTGGTACCTACGCGCCTACCTCTGGTACGTCCTGCTCTCCCCGCTGATGCTGCACGCACTCCGCCGCCGCCCATGGACCACGCTGCTCACCCCACTGGCACTGTGCCTGGCCATCAACTCGGGCCTGTTCACCGCCGAAGGCCGCATCTGGGAAACAGCCGGCGACTTCGCCACCTTCGGCTCCTGCTGGCTTCTCGGCATGGCCCACCAGGAAGGCATACTCAAAAAGCTCGCGCCCTACCTCATACCCTCCGTCGCACCACTCATCATGGCCGCGGGCCTGTACTGGCTACTCACCCGCCCGGTCGACCCCTACACTCCCACCGACATGGACAGCGTGCCCATCGCCCAGGCCCTGTGGTCCTTCGGCTACGTCGCCCTGCTCCTCCACCTCAGCCCGTCCTGGAACCAATGGCCAAAACCACTCCAGCGCTGGAACGGCCTGGTCGGACTACTCAACGCGCGCGCCGTCAGCATCTACCTCTGGCACACCACCGCCCTCATCCTCGCCATCCCACTCACCGACACCCTCTGGTCCGTCAACTTCCTCTACCAACACGCGCAATGGCTGCTCACCAGCCCATGGTTGCCACTGATGACAGCGATCCCACTCATCGGCCTCCAGGTCCTCATCTTCGGCTGGATGGAAGACGTCGCCGCCAAGCGGCCCCTACGACTCTTCCCCTGGCCCCGCCGCCCACACGGCAAGCGGCGAGCGTGATCCACCAGGTTGGGTCGGCCGCGCGGCGAGGTGCCTGCCCGAGGCAGGTCCTTTTCCGCACGGCCTCCCGCCGAACCGGACATGACAGTTTCCTGGTCATCCGGCTCTCCAGTGATCACAACGTGAGTGATCCGGCCGTTCGTGCTTCGTGGATGCGGTCATGGCAGGCGGCGCAGGCCACGAGGGTCTTGCGCCGCCGGTCGAGCATGACGCGCGCCCAGTCGGACGGCGGCCATCCGGCGCGAGCGAGATCGGCAAGGGCCCGGACATGATGCACCTGGACATCACCGGTGGCCCCGCAGACCTCGCACGTGTCCGCCAGGAGCCGGGTGATCAGCTCCTTCTGCGGATAGTCCACCCAGACAGGCCGACGGTCGACGACCTTCGCCGACCGCTGCTGCTGGAGAGGGATTCCACCGAACCGTGCCACCAGCGGTTGCCTGTTCTTCCGCTCGATGCGGGCCTCGAAGCAGATTCGGGGCCCATTGGGTGTGTCGATCCTGGCCTTGCGCTTGGCGGCCATCTTCGACGCGGTCGAACGGTGCTTGCCTGCAAGGGTCTTGAGCATGGAGGTTTCCATGACCCACTGCAGCCGGTGCAGCCGGAAGACGTCTCCGGCGAGCAGGTAGTACTGGACGATGCCCCGGTAGACGGCCCCAAACGTGGCAACGATCGCGTGATCGCTGCCGTTGGTCAGTTCCGTTCGCTTCGCGGGCTTGCCACGAACCAGGTAGGGCTCGCACTTGGCCTTGATCACGTCCCGGGGGACACGGAGGGCGATCTGACCGTTGACCCTTCGGTAGCGGCCGGTCTTCTTCGTGTCGTTGTGCTGGGTCGTGACCTCGTAGCCGAGGAACCGCGCCGCCCGGGTGCGGGCGTGGGTGATCAACGTCTTTTCCTGGGAGAGTTCCAGCTTGAGTTCGTCACGCAGGAACTCGGCCAGGCGCCGTTTGATCTGCTCGGCCTCGGCTTTCGGTCCGGTAAATCCGAGGAGGTGGTCGTCTGCGTAGCGGACATAACGCAGCCTGCGATATGACGGATCGTTCGGATCCGCGCTCGGCAGGCTGGTCATCCGCTGACGCAATGTCCGGGCCTGGACCTGGGCACCGCGCCGGCGGGCTTTCGCCAGCAGATTCTGCAACTCCAGGTATGCCGGGTTCCTGGCCCGGCGCTCTCCGCGGGTGTACTCCGGGATCAGAACTTTCTCGACGAACTCGTCCAGCCTGTGCAGGTAGATGTTGGACAGGATCGGGGAAGCCACTCCGCCTTGCGGCGCTCCGGAGAGCGTGGCTCCCCATTTCCAGTCCTCCAGGTATCCGGCTGTGAGCATGTTGCGCACCAGCCGCAGGAACCGCTGGTCATGGATCTTCTCGCCGAGGATCGACAGCAAGACCTGATGGTCCAGGCTGCCGAAGCAGTCAGCGATGTCCCCTTCAATGAACCAGGAAGTCCCGGTCCAGGTGTGGGCCACCTCCCGCAGCGCGGTGTGGCAGCCCCGGCGGGGACGGAATCCATGGGATCGGTCGGAGAACGTCGGCTCGTAGTACGCCTCCAACAGCAGGCGGACCACCTCGCCGACGAGCTTGTCCGACCAGGACGGCAGACCCAGCGGTCGCGTCGTCCCGTTCTTCTTCGGGATGTGCACGCGCCTGACCGGCTTGAAGCGGTAACGCTCGTGACGCATCGCCTCGATGATCCGGCCGATCTTCCGCTGGGACATGCCGTCCACGGTCTCCGGCGTGACCCCGGGCGTCATCGCGCCATGGTTGGCGTAGATGCGGCCGTAGGCCAGCAGATACAACTGCGGGTTGAACAACTGTCGATACAGCTCATCGCACGGCAGATGGCGCCTGCCGCGCTCACGCAGGACACCCAGCACCGTTGCGGCGCTCTGCATTTCGCATACCTCCCCATATCCGGGTGTCCGAATCACCTGGCCTCCTTCGCCCTGCGGACGGCTTTCCCGCCCTCCCCGGCCGGGCGTTACTCCGGCGACTACTACGAGGCCTCCGTCGCCATAAGACTCGCGTCCCGTAGGCGATCCCACGTTCGTCCCTGTCTGTACGTTCTAGCGCGACACAGGCGTCCCACTCATCTCCTTGAATGTCCTCGCTGGACATCGCTCCGCGCTCCGGAGGTGCACCACCTCAACCAATCGACGGCGGTGCAGAGTGCGGCGTCGGTTTCAGCTGTCTTTCCGACGGATGGGAACTTGCATCTTCTGGAGATTGGGCTTCAAACAATCCAGTCTTCGCCATATCGCGCGGGCCGCCCAGCACACCGTCCCTGACAACTGGGCCCGGTCACCGGTTTACTGACATGCTCTTGTCCCCTTCACCTTTCGGATCCAGGTGAGTCATCCGGCCCAGGAACCTCCTTCCGAGTTCCTCCCGGCTGAGCCGGGGATACAAACAGAGCGCCTCGTGGCGCACAGGCCCCGTTCGACCACCCACCGTCTTTTCACGACGCCAAATCCAGGGACGTCGCACTTTCGGTGGACGACTTCGACGTCGATGCCCAATTCGCGCCGTGCTCGACGACGGCGTTCTTGGAGCCGGTGTCGACAACCTGTTCCCCTCAAGAACGACGGCCGAGAGATCCCCAGGACGGCGCCGATCCGGCGACGCAGGTACCCCAACCAGGTTGACGGAGCGCCGAGGAAGGCGGGGCAGTCTCTCGTCGGCGCTCAGCAGCCGTGCTGGGCCCGGAGGTTGTTCAGGATGTCCCGGAAGCCGTCGATCAGCACGGACAGGCCTGTCTCGAAGGCGAGTTCGCGGAAGTCGGGCGGAGCGTTCAGCAGCGGGCCGAGCACATGCCGATCCGGGGGATCGCCCGGCACTGGGTATCTCGAAGAACACGATGAAACGGGCCCTGGCCAGCGATCGGCCGCCGGTCTACCAGCGGCCGCTGAAGGGCTCGGCGGTGGACGCCGTGGAGCCCGCGATCCGCGAGCTGCTCAAGCAGACCCCGACAAAGGTGACGAATGTCCGCATTGTCGCATCCGAAAACCGCCAAAAGGCGGCCTACTCTTTACGAGTAGACCGCCTCTGACCTGCGACATCACTGTCGGGACGACAGGATTTGAACCTGCGACCCCTTGACCCCCAGTCAAGGGGTTCAACTATTGTCGGCAGCCGGGACCTCAAGGTCTCGGCTTCTTTGATGTTCAACTAGACTGAGGTACGCGTGAGTTGGAGACTCTCAGCGGAAGTGATGCCACGAACTCCTGACGGTGGCCCAGTGTTTACTTTGCGCACAAGCGTCCGCTTTCGACCATCAGCGTTCATGAGCGCTCAGCTCGCGTGGTCCCAAAGTGGTCCCAGGGCCAGCGACCCCGCTGCAGCTACTGCCGGTGACCGAGATCTGTCGGCCCTTCAGCAAGCACCACCGTGCGCGCCCGACAACCGGTGCGCCGGCCGGCTCCTGCGGGCGGATCACGGTCGCTTACCTACCGGCTACAGATCGTGACCTTCCGGGCGGTGTGTCGTCTTGAGCGTGTCTTCGCCATGTGGATCTGAGTGCTTCGCGCACCGCCCCGCACGCTCTGCCGCCACACCCGGCGCGGAAGCCACTCTTGCCCCAGTGGCACCACCCAGTCCGAGAGAAGGGGAAGCTCATGGGACAGCGTGCGCAGCGTGGTCGGGTGTACCGGCGGTGTGGTTGTTCGGACGGGCAGAGGAGGCAGTTGGGTCCGTGGTGTGTGCGGTTGCTGGAGGAGGCGGGTCATGGGTCGTGGACGTACTGCGTCGACCTGACCCCTGAGGACGGGAAGCGGAAGACCCGTCGGCGCGGCGGGTTCGCCAGCCGCGCCGAGGCGGCCCGGGAGATGCGGGCGGTACTGGACGGTGAGCTGCGCGGTGTCTACGAGGACCGCCGCATGACCGTCGCGAGCTTCTTGCGGCAGTGGCTGGCAGTGAAGAAGGAGGAGCTCGCGCCGAACACCTACGCCGGCTACGAGGCATGCATCGAGCGAGACCTGATCCCCGCCTTCGGCCACTACCGGCTGCCCGACCTGCGCCCGAAGCACATCGCGCGCTGGATCGCCGCCCAGCGCAAGGCCAAGCGCGGCAAGGTCACCGTCCACCGGATCGTCTCCACCCTGCGCAACGCCCTCAACGCCGCCGTGCGCGCCTGGGGGCTGCGCTACAACCCCGCCAAACACTCCGTCCCCGCCAATCCCCGCGCCGCCAAGCGCACCTGCTGGACCCCCGACGAGGCCGCCACCTTCCTGCGCCACGGAGCCGAGCACTACGCCGACCAGCTCACCGACCTGTTCGAGGTCATGCTCGGCACCGGCATGCGCCGCGGCGAGATCCTCGCCCTCCACTGGTCCGACGTCCACCTCATGGACCGCAAGCTCTACGTCCGCTGGACCCTCGCCGCGCCGCTGCCGACCGCCTCCTCGAACGGGACCCGTTCGGGCCGCCGGAGCTGTTCTCCGACATCAACCCCACCGCCGCAGCCGTCGCCGCGGCCCATTGGCCCGCTGCCGCAGCCGAGGTCGCGGCAGAAGCCTCCGGCAAGGCGCCAACCGCAGTGGTCGTGGAGTCCGACAACACGGCAGGCCATCGATACCCTCAGCACCGCCCTCCGCGATCACGCAGACGGCACAGCCAAACTCGGCGACGGCAACGATCCGCCACTTTGTGCACGGACGTTGCCATCAACTACTGCCGCCAGACGCCCAGAAGCCCCGCTGAAGCCCGGATTCAACGGGGTTTCCTATTCAGCGCATCAGGGCCGAATACACCAAGCAAGCAGCCCAGAAGGCGACAATCGCTAAATTAGACCTGGGCGATCCGCCAAATTGTCGAGCAGTTGACGCGCAACCGCAGCCACAGCAATGTCGGAGTCCTGCGTAAGCGACTCTATGATTTCCCTGGACGCCGCCACCGCCGCCCTAGACTTCTTCTCCCAGGAGACCTTTTCCTCATAAAATGAACGGTACTGCGGCGCGGCAGCAGCCGCAGCATCGGCCCATTGCCGGGCAGAATTTACAGCGGCAACCAACCGCAGGATCTCAACCCGACAATTCACATCGGGAATTTCTGCCAATTCCATAAGAAATGGAATTACGCTAGCCGTGGCCTCCGCGAGAACAAATCCCAACGCACACACCCGATCCGCCAGCTCATCAATGGCATCACGAGCATCGTTCTCGCCGGCCCAGGCCAACTTTGCAAGCAACGCCGGAATTTCTACCGCCGAACCAGTAGCGTCAGAGAGTTCGCCCCATCGAACAGCAGAGAGTCGCTTGAGTGGTCTTCCCATTGCATCACCCTTTGAATAGGTCAGTTACCTGGAGTCTCGACATCACGGCCTGGCACTGCGGACACGCCGGGAGCAAGTCCCTGTATCGGGCGTGGTCAAATGGCTTTCGGAGCATCGCCAGACTACTGCTTCCACGCACCAGGTCACCAGCCTCCATCGCCTGGGCGATGCAGCCTATTTCGGCACACCCTCCGTGATGGCCAGTTTGATCAATAACTCGACGCAACGGCAGGGGGAGACTCCTCAAGGCCTCACTCGATCTGCGGGTGCTGATATCGAAATAAGTATTCCCTGAAGGTGTCAACAGAACACTCGCCGCACCCTCATTCTTCCCAGGTGCAAGCCTGGCCAGATCCGTGTACGCCCGGAGATCACACTCCAAGGCGCTCGCATTGTGCACGAGGACGGGCCTAGCCCCCGCCAGCACATAATACGTATGGAGGAAGTTAACGGTGAGGTTGTGGGTGGTGACGGCGTAGGGGTAGTTGTGGAGAGACTGGATGGTGAGGGTGCTGCCGTCTGACTGGCGGAGGCGTTCGCCTGGGGCAAGTTCGCCTGCGTCGACCCACTGTTGGCGAGTTTCGCTCCAGTAGGGGTGGTGGTAGGTCGAGGTGATCTTCGACTGGGGGGCGTTCGGGGCCGTGTCGATGGTGAGGGTGAGGTCGGTGAAGTCCTTGTCGTCGGGGGTGGTGATGGTGGCGGTGACGGGTTCGGGGCGGGTCTCGCCGGTCTGAGGGTCGGTCGCCATGACGACGTCGCCCTCGTGGATGTCCTCGATCGACTTGAGCGAGCCATCGGCCATCAGCACCTTGGTGCCAGTGGGGAAGCTGTTTCGGCAGCCAGCAGGGGCTGCTTCCTCGGCTTCCTTGGCGACCGCCTTGCTCTCGGTACCTGCAGCGTCTGTTGCTACTTCCTTTGCTGCTTTTTCTTCTGCGGCCTTGGCTGCTGCTGCTTCTGCCGCACGTGCTTCGGCAGCTGCTGTTCGGGCAGTGACGACGGCTGCTTCGGCTTCCTTGGCGAGGCGTTCACCGGCCTTGATGGCGTCGTAGGCCTTGCCGATCTCCTTGTAGATCTTGAAGGCCTGGATGCCGATCTTGATGGCCTTGAAGATCTTGCCCCAGGGGACGGCGTTGAGGGCGGTGTTGATGCAGGCCATGACGTCGCCCTTGGTGAAGCAGTCGCGGGCGTCGTTGAAGCCGATCAGTTCTCCGACGAGGTCGATGACCTTGTGGACGATCTCGTCACGCTTGTGCTTGGCCTGGTTGACGGCGTCGTCCGCGTCCTGCTTCGCCTTCACTGCCGCCTGCACGGCTGCGGTGGGCGGCGGGGTCGGGGTTGCGGCGACGACCGGGCTGTAGGTGAAGACTGCGTCGACGGCGCGGCCAGTGCTGGCCACCGTGTCCGAGTGGTTGTTAGCGCACTCGGCCGGGGTGTCGCAGGCGACCTTCAGGCCGTTGGCGTCGGCCTTGTTGATCGGGCTGTTGTTGGCGTAGGCGTAGGCGTTCCACTGCTGTGGGTCTCCGGCGTCGGTGACAGGGTCAGGGCTGATGAAGCGGCCCGTCCTGGAGTCGTACTCGCGTGCGCCGAGGAGGGTGAAGCCGGTGGCCTTCTCCTTGGTCCCGCCGACGAATCCCTTGTCGCCGGCCCACATGCCGTCGCCGGGCTGCGGACCGCGGTCGTTGCCGAAGGGGTCGGTGGGGCGGCGGACCTGGGCGAGGTTGTAGGCGTCGAATTGGACCCCGTTGGTGCCGTGGGGGTCCGCGGACTGGTAGGCCAGTGTGGACTGGCCGTTGACGATGGTGCGGGTGATGGACAGGCCGTTGGGTGCCCCGTAACTGCGGATGTTGGTGACGGCCCCGGTGGTGGTGTCCAGGCTGAGCTGGTCGGCGCCGAGGTTGAGCGTCGTCTTACCCGGGTCGCGGCGGATGAGCTGGTTTCCGGTGAGGTCGTACAGGTAGCTGGTGGCGCCGCTCTGGCCGGTGCCGGTGATCTGGTCGAGCTTGCCCTGGGCGTTCCAGGTGAGGTTCCTGGTGCCGGGGGTGTCGGTGATCGAGGTGGTGTTGCCGACGGCGTCGTAGGTGTACGACGTCACGGCGGTTCCGGCCGGGCCGGTCTGGGTGGACTTCAGCAGGGCGTGCGGACCGCCGGTGCCGCCGCCCGTCCTCGGGTCGGTGGACGGGGTGTTGGGGCCGCTGCCGAAGCCCTGGGTGGTGGTGACGTCCTTGGTGGCGTCGCCGGTGATGTCCTTCTGCACCAGCTTCGTGCGGTTGCCGATCAGGTCGTACTCGTACTGCTGCCAGTACGGCGCCGGCCCGCCGACACTCGGCCTGCCGCCATCCGTCGACGGCCCGTTGGTGTTGGTGCAGGAGCCGACGCCGGGGACGCTGGGCTGCGGCGCGGTGGTCTGGCTGCCGGTGTCGGTCCAGGCCTGGGTGAGCCGGCCGAGGTAGTCGTGATTGAAGCACTGCAGGTCGGCGACCTGACCGTCCTGCGCGTTGCGGGCCGAGGTGAGCTGGCCGAGCGGGTTGTAGGTGTAGTCGATGGCGTCGACACTCGCGGTGGGCGCGTTCTCCTTGTCGAGGATCGAGCGGGTGACGCGGCCGGTGGCGTTGTCGACCAGCATGGTGGCAACCACATGAGCTCCGGGCCCGCCCAGTGTTGTGCGGATCGACCTGCCGTACACGTCGTACCGGACGTCGGCCACGAACGTGGTGGCCGGGTTGAATCCGAACGCGCTGCTGAGCGAACCGAGCTGGCCCACGGTGTCCGTAGTGAAGGTCAGCGTCTCGCGGCCCATGCCGGCCACCGCCGGCATCACCGTGCTCGCCAGCCGGCCGGCCTCGTCATAGGTGTTGTCGGTCTGGTAGGTGCCTGCGAGATTGCCCTCGACCGCGGGAATGGTGGTCTTGGCGCCGAGCTCGCGGTAACCGACGTCGTAGCCGGTGATCTCCGAGGTGTACGCTGCCCCGCTCGCACCGCCGACGTAGCGGGTCGAGGAGGTCGGCTTGCCCAGGGCCAGCGTGTCGTAGGTCCAGCTCGCGACCTGCTTGGCCGGGTCTGGCGCCGTGCCCTCGTAGGCCGCGACCTTGCGCCCGAGCAGGTCGGTGACGGTGGTGGCGCTGACGCCGCGGGAGTCGGTGGCGGTGGCGAGGTTCCTGCTGTCGTCGTACGCGGTGGTGCCGATGCCCGAGTCCGGGTCTGTGGACTTCACGGGGCGGCCGAGCAGGTCGTACTCGTAAGTCCAGAGGTTGCCGGCCGCGTCCTTGCGCCACGACTCCTTGCCTGCCGGCGTGTAGCCGTAGGTGGTCTCGTCGTACGGGCCGGTCGGGGTGTTGGCCTTGTACTGGCGCAGGGAGATGGTGTTGCCCCGGGCGTCCTTGACGGTTGCGGAGGCGTAACCGCCCGCCGGCGGGGTGGTGCGGACTTCGTCGGCGCCGAGGAAGTCGGTGTGGGAACGCCACTGCTCGATGCCGTAGGACTGGAAGACCGAGTCGGTGACCCTCCCCATGCCGTTGTACAGCTGGACGGTCTGCGCGGGGACCTTGCTGTCCGGCTGCACTCCCCCGTTGGGCAGGAAGAGCTGTCCGCCGGGCGAGGCCTCGTCGTTGTAGAAGGCGGCGCTGGACTTGGTCTGCCAGCCGTGGGAATCAAACCGCGCCTCGGTGATCATTCGGCCGGTGGCGCCCGAGGGAACGCTGGCCTGGGTCTGGCGCACGCGGCCGAGGCCGTCGTAGATCGTGTAGCTGGAGGTGTAGGTCGGGGTGGAGTCAGACAGGGTGCTGCCCATCAGCGCCTGGGTGAGCACGTAGGAGGGCGCGTTGATGCCGTTGACGGAATAGGAGAACTTCCGGTTCGGGTTGTTCGGGTTCCTCCCGCGGTCGTTGCCCGGACTCCAGCCGGCGACCGAGCGGCCGAGGGCGTCGAACTCCTGCTCGCTGACCCGCCCGTTCTCATCCGTGACCTTCAGCGGGGAGCCGCGGCCGACGTCGAGGATGCTGACGCTCTGCCAGCCCATGGGGTTGGTGTGGGTGACCTGGGTCGGCAACTGCCCGGTGGCCGGGGAGTAGTCCGTCCTGGTCTCGGCGCCCGTCGGGTGGCCGGCGTCGGTGCGGGTCGGGTCGACGGTGCTGATGATCCGGCCGTAGGCGTCGAAACGCGTGCGGGCGGTAGTGCGGTAGACCGGTCGGCCGGAGTCGTCGTAGCGCTCCAACACCTCGGTCGCGGTCTGCTCCGACGTGGTACCGGTCTGGCCGAGCGACAGGTTGTCGAAGTACGACCGGGTGTCGGCGACCGTGTTGTCCTTCGTCGCGGTCTGGCCGCAGGCGCCCTTGAGGACCAGGGTGCGTGCGGCCAGCTGGGTCAGCGCCCCGTTCGGGCCGGTGGCGTACGTGAAGGACGTGCAGAGCAGCTGTTCGGGATGGGCCAGGTCACCGTTGTCGTAGACCGCGGTCGGCCGGGCGTAGACCGTGCCGTCGTACTGGGTGGAGCGCTCGCTGGTGCGCCAGCCGTTGGCCAGCTTGTCGCGGTTGGTCACCTTGGCGGCGTTGACAGCGCGGGCCGTGATGGGCGGCATGCCGCCCGGCTGGCTGCGGGTGGCGGTGACGGGGCCGATCCACGGGTCGGAGACCACGGTGGAGACGGCGCTGCCGTTCACCGCGTCGTAGTTGGCGGTGTCGCGGATGTAGCCGGCCAGGACGTTGTCGTCGGTGATGCTCCCGCCGTTCACGTCGGCCACCGACACCTGACGCTTGCTGCCGTTGGCGAGGACGTCACCGTCCATGCCACGGAGGAAGGTGGAGACCGTCATGGTACGCGGCGCCTCGACACCGCTGCCGTTGCCGGTGAGCGTCGTGACGGTGGCGTAGCCGCGGAACTGGTCCCAGGTGCGGGTCTTGGGGTCGGCCAGGGCGGAGTCGTTGCGGTGCCAGGCCGCACCACCGCCGTAGATGTAGGTGGCGACGACCGGGACTTGGTCGGTCACCGCGTCCTGCTGAGTGACGGACTGGACGATGATCTTGTTGAACCAGTCGTTGGCCGGGTCCGGCGCGGACTGCCCCGGCATGTACCACTTGACCGGCATGCAGGCCATCGTGTTGCCGTCCTCGGAGGACGGCATCTTGCCGCCGGCCTCGCGCGAGCACTCGGCGGGCTGGTAGACGACGTTGATGAATCCACCGGTCTCGGTGGTGATCTGCTGGATCCGCGGACGCTTGAACGGCTCGACGGACATGGCCGTTCCGTCCGGCCAGACCACCTGCCCTGCGACGCGGTTGGCGATCGGGAGCGGCTTGAAGGAGACCGGCGGAACCGAGATCTTCGTGCGGCCGTTGGTGGCGGAGCGCTGAATGGAGTCCAGCCACAGCGAGGGCGAAGTGCCGTCCCCCGAGGGCGGGAACGACTGGTTCAGAGCATAGGAGTCCACCGGGCGGTAGCCGGAACCGTCCCAGACCTCGGTGTCGATCTGCGACAGCCGCTTGGTGGTCCAGAACGTGGGTGAGTTGATGGAGCAGTCGCCGGTCGCGTCACAGGTCTGGTCGACCGGGGTGTCGGCCCATGCCTTGGCGTTCGCCTTGCGCTGGGACGGGTCGCAATTGGTCGTCGCATCGGCGAAGCAGCGCTCGGCCGTACGGAACCACACCTGGGCGGCCGGGTTGGCCTTGCCCTTGGCGGCGATCTGATCGGGAAGACGCTGGCCGTAGCCGACCCAGACCGGGTAGCTGCCACGCTGGTACTGGGTCCGAGGGCCGTTGCCGTTGTTCTGGCCGCCGCCCTGGACGTAGTAGTTCTGCTCCTGCTCGTACCGGTAGGTGATCAGGTTCTGGTGCGGGTCGACGACGTAGTCCAGCGACCACTGCCAGCCCATCTGGGACCAGGAGTTGGTGGCGGGCGAGCCGTCCTTCAGGCAGGGGTCCTGTCCGCCCGGCCAGTAGATCGGCACGGTGGAGACGGAGTTGGCGGCCTGGTCGGTGCCGTCCCCGCCCGGCAGGTGGTTGGCACCGAAGTAAAACTGGGTGCCGTCGAGGGTGGTGACCCGCCAGGCTTCACCGTTCCAGGAGCCATTGTTCTGACCGGTCAGACGCTCGACCTTGGTGCCGTCCTCGCCCTGGAGGTGCCACTCGCAGGACTTGTCGTCCTTGACCAGCTGGCCGGCATGGCCGGCGAGCGACAGTTGGAGCAGGTCACCACCCCAGCATTGGTCCCCTGAGTTCTGGACACCTGCGTCCTTGCACGCCTTGTAGCCCCGGACGATGGATCCGGGATGCCACTCCCAGCCCTCACCGATCCACGACGGCTGGGCGTTGGTGGAAGCGGTCTTGCCGTCCACGGAGGACGAGTCGTAGCCGAGCGAGACGCTGGGTGCGGCGCCGGCGAGCGCGGAGGGCAGCTCGACGGTGTAGCCGTAGGTGAAGTTGCCCGCGTTGGCGCCGGCCTGCCAGGCGGCCGAGGGGGTGATCGGGGACGCGGTGAAGTCACCGGTGCTGCCCTTGGAACTCGCCTCGACCGCGAGCGCCACCGCGGGGGTGGCCGATGCCTGCGGACTCGCGAAGGCACTGGAGGCAAGGGACTTGGTCGCGGCCCCGCTCGCCTGCGGGACCTCGACCTCCGCGACCAGACGGCCGGTCGCCTCGTCACGGTGGGACGCCACCGGGGTGCGCGTGGTGCACCCGGGCACACCGGGCGTGGTCAGCGCGCAACCGGGCAGCTGAACGATCCTGGCCCGGGACGCCCAGTCGGCGCCGGCGTTCTGCGCCCAGGACCGGGTGTCCACACCGATCTGGACGCGGCCGGGAACCGCCCCCTCACCGGTGTCCGTGAGGGCGACGAGCGCCCCGTTGACTCCGGCGGATTTGGCCGTGCCCTGATCGGCGAGTTCGACCTGGACGCTTGCTGCGCCGTCCTTGGCCGGGGCCAGCGGTACGGCCCTGGACATGGGCTTCGCGCCCTGCGTCGTGGCTATCCACACGGGCAGCGCGCCGGCCTGAACCGGCGCACCCGCAGCGGCAATTGTGGGTGACTCGCCCGTTCCGGCCTGCGCAGACATCGCACGGGCACCGGCACTGCCGAGGACCGCGACGGCTCTGCCGGCGGGCGGGCTGGAGTCTGCCGGCGGCGACCACTTCTTCCCCGTGTCCACGGTACGAGCGGAGGGCTTGGCGTCCGTGCCCTTCACCGGCTGAGTCGCTGGCAGCGGAGTGTTCGGCGGCACCCAGATCTTGTCCTTGGCCCCCGCGGCAACGGCCTCCGCTGAAGGAATCGTCACCAGGGACATGAAGACGGCCAGTGCTGCAAGGGCAGCGACTCTCGTCCGGCGATGGCGTGTGAACAAACGGGCACGACGTGACAACTGATCCCCCCAAATGAGTTGAGCCTCAGGAGACTCGACTGCGGATCCAGGCCACAGCGCACCCTATGTGCACACGATCGACCACGGAAAGTTAATCCTTAAAAAACGCTTATGTGATCAACATCACCCCGAGTGCAATGCATCATGAGCCCCGACAACTCGGACAGTCGGACAGGGAAAGCCTTTGACAGTGGACGAACCGCAACGGCAGCGTGCGGCTGGCCTGCACTCAATTCCCAAACCATGATGGGAACTTCATGTTGAGGTCGAAACTTCACGCTCCCCCACCAGACCGGCATCGGGACAGGAAGCGGACATTCGGCGCCGCTCTCCTTCCCGTTGCCTGCACCGCGATCCTCACGCTCAGTGCTGGAGTCGTGGTGGTCCCCAGTGTCGCCACCGCCGCCACCGCCGACCGAGGCCACGGGCCGGCGGATCCGTCCTGGCCGTCACATGCAGCCAAGCCGGCCGGCGCCACGACACCCCGGAACGAGGCGATACATGCCGCCCAGGCCAAGGCGAAGAGCACTGGGAAGCCCGTCGTCGTCGACCTCTTGACCACGGGAGGAAGCCAGACCGCCGCCAACCCGGACGGAACGCTCACGACCACGTCGGCCCCGGTGACGGAGCGCGTCCAGAGCGCCGACGGAAGCTGGCGTCCCGTCAACGCGACCCTGCGGGCCAACTCCGACGGGACACTCTCCCCGACCACCGTGCCGTCGCCGCTGACCTTCTCCGGCGGCGGCAGCAGCCCGCTGGCCACCATGGCGACACCCGACGGCAGGAAGCTCGCGGTCAAGGCGCCTTTCGCCCTGCCCAAGCCCGAGCTCAACGGCGAGACCGCCCTCTACCGTTCCGTCCTGCCCGACGTCGACCTGGAACTGACCGCGACCACCGCCGGTGGCTGGCGCCAGGTCCTGATCGTCCGCACCGCTCAGGCCGCGGCCAACCCGCAGATCAAGAAGCTGCACCTCGACACCGTCGGCGACGGGCTGGCCGTGAAGGCGGGCGCCTACGGAAACCTCACGGCCGAGGACGCGTCCGGCAAGGTGCGCTTCACCGCGCCGGCGTCGGTCATGTGGGACTCGACACCCGCGCCGGCCGCACCTGCCGCTGCTCCGGAGCCGAAGACCCCTGGCAAGTCTGCCGAAGCGTCCCCTGCGGACACCACGTCCGTCCCGGCAGAGTCGACCACCAAGGCCCCTGGCGGCAACGCCAAGATCGGACAGATCACCACCACCGTCAGCGGCGGCGGCATCGACCTGGAGCCCGATCCGTCCGTGCTCGGGAAGGGCACCGGCCCGTGGTACATCGACCCGGGCTGGAACCCCAGCGTCGACAACGGTGCCCAGGCCTGGGCACAGGTCCAGTCGGCCTACCCCACGAACCCGGAGTACAACGGCACCCAGTACGGCCAGGACACCCCGGCAGCCGGCTACTGCGGCTACATCGACACCAACAACCGCTGCGAGAAGCAGGGCCGCGAACGCGCCTACTTCCAGGTCGGCCTGAACTCGCAGTTCTGGGACTCGGCCGTGCAGTCCGCAAAGCTGTACGCCACCGTCGCCAGGTCGTCGAGCCCCTCCACACCCACGCCGATGGGCCTGTACTCCACCGGTTCGGCGAACAACAACCCGATCAACCAGTGGACCCGCTGGGAGGCCCAGCCCTGCCCGGATCCCTCGAACTGCACCAAGGTCGATACGGCCTTGATCTCCGGGGAAGGCGGCAAGGAGTTCAACGTCTCCGGTGTGATGACGCAGGCGGCACGTGAGCACTGGGGTGGATGGACGTTCATGTTCACGCCCGACGACGAGACCAACAAGTACTACCACCAGCGGTTCGCCAACAACCCGCACATCGTCGTTACCTACGACTTCGCCCCCTCCATTGGCACCCCGGCCACCAGCCCGACCCCCGGCTTCGCCGCCAACTCCGACTACAGCAACGCCTGTCAGACCCCGGGCACCGTCAACCCGTGGGACAACCCGGGCTGGGTCGGAGCCAACACCGACATCAACCTGAGCGTCGACGCCTGGTCCCCGACCGGCGAGCAGCTCTGGACGACTTTCAAGATCTGGGACGACGACGCCGGCGGCGCTTCCTTGCTCTACGACACCAACTGGGCCGCCAGCTCCGGGCGCAGGACCGTCAGCGTCGGCTCACTCGCCGACGGCCACCAGTACGGCTGGTTCGCGGTGACCGACGACGGCACCCTGCACAGCGCGAACACCCCGATGTGCTTCCTGCGCATCGACCGGACACCGCCCACCGCCCGGATCACCTCGACCGACTTCCCCGAATCCGGCACCCTGGGCGGCCATCCGAAGCTCGTCGGCCAGGAGGGCACCTTCGTCCTCACCGGCACCGACCCGGCTCCGCCCACCGGGAGCCGCTCCTCCGGCCTGGCCTGTGCCCGCTGGACCAACGACCCGGTCCAGGCCGCGTCCACCAACTGGAACTGCAACGACGGCGGCAACGTCGTGAAGATGGACGCCAACGGCACCTACACCCTGAAGTACACGCCGTGGCACTGGGGGACCAACTTCCTCTACCTCCAGACCCAGGACAACGCGGGCAACATGTCACAGCCGGTCGCGTACACCTACTACGTGCCGAGCAACCCCGACGCCCCCGCCCCCATCATGGGCGACATCGACGGCGACCGGAAGGCCGACGTCCTCCTGCCGGACGCTACCGGCGCACTGCGCATGATCGGCGCGAACGCAGACCCGTACGCGGCTCCGAACGCCAAACCGCAGTCCGCGCCGGGCACTACCGACTGGAGCGGCGTCCAGACCACCCACCGCGGTTCGTTCAGCGACCGGAACGTCGACGACCTGATCGCCCACGCGCCCGGCGCTTCCAAGCTGTACCTGTATGCCAACGACGACATCGCCGCGCACCTCGACGGCCAAGCCGCCGTGGAAATGGCCAAATCCCGGCAATGCGCGCTGCCCGACGCGACACCGATCACCTGCACCGACTACGGGAACGGCGGTGACTGGTCCGCGGTCACCCAGATCGCCGCATTCGGATCGACCTCCGGCGACACCCCCGTCAAGGCCGGCACAGGCCTCTCCGGGCTCCCCCGCTCGTCGCTGCTCTTCGTCGAGAACGGCAGGCTCTGGCTCGCCAAGTCGTACAGCGCCAAGACCCTCAACGGACCTGCCATCCTGCTGTCCGGGAACAACCAGGACTGGAACCTCTACGACCTGATCACCCCCGGGCCGGCCAACGGCACCGACACGCCCACGCTGTGGACCCGCTCCAAGAACGACGGCACCATCCACACCTACCAGCTGGCCACGACCGCATCCGGTGGCTTCGACGCCACGGCATTCACCGACCCCACCAAGGGCGGGATCGCCGGCGGCATCGACCCGAAGCTGTACCCGAAGGTGGGCTCCAACGGCGACCTCACCGGTGACGGCCTACCGGATCTCTGGGCCGTCGACACCAATAACCAACTGGTCGCCTGGGCCGGCACCGGCACCAAGTCCCCCGGGACGGACAAAAGCGGCCCGACCGTGACCGGGCTGGAGCAGGCTCCAGTCGTCCTCGGCAGTCTCAACCGACCGCTCGGCAACTGGCTCGCCGCCCCCGACGGCAGCACCAACATCCTCGACGGCCAGGGCAAGGCAAACGGCACCGCAACGGGCGTCGGCTGGAGCGGAGACCAGGTGGACGGCCGCCCCGCCACCGTGGCCACCTTCTATCCGGATGCCGGCTCGAACATCACGATGTCCGACCCGGTGGTCGACACCCGCAAGAGCTTCACCGTCTCCACCTGGGCCAAGTCGGGACGGGCCGGCGGTGTCATCGCCGGCCAGGACACCGTCCACGGCAGCAACTTCATGCTGTACAGCGACGGCGCCGGAAAGAACTGGACCTTCGCGATCGCCAACGGCGACAACGACAACTGGCCGTACGACTGGACGTCCACGGCCAACGCCAGCGCGCCGGTCCGCCCGGGCGTCTGGACACGGCTCACCGCCTCCTACAACGCGGGCACGGGGCTGATGTCGCTCTACGTCGACGGCGTCCTCGCCGCCACCGGCTACCACCAGGCCCAGTCCAGCCCACCGTCCACGGGCCCCTTCACGCTCGGCCGCTACAAGTACCAGTCCAAGCCGAGCGTCTCCTTCGACGGCAGCATCAGCAGCACCGCCGTCTACCCGTTCCCGGTCAGCCCGACCGCAGCCGGCGCGAGCGCGCTCGTCCAGTCCGCCGTCAACAGCTCGATGTGCATCGACGACAACAACTTCGGAACCACCGACGGCACCGCCATCCAGCTCTGGCAATGCAACTGGCGATCGTCACAGACGATCACACTGAACAGCGACGGCACCATGCGCGTGCTGAGCGGCTGCCTGACCCCGGCCAACAGCGGCCGCGACAACGGCACGCCCATCGAATACCACACCTGCAGCGGCACCACGGCACAGCAGTGGCTCCCCCTCGCCAACAACACGCTCTACAACCCGGCCTCCGGCCGCTGCCTGGACCTGCCCGCCGGAAACCCCGTCAACGGCAACCGGCTCCAACTGTGGGACTGCAACTCCGGCGCCGGCCAGCAATGGGTCAACGCCAGCCTGCGCACAGCGGTGCTGCCGGCCCCTCCGCGCTCATAGCCTCTGAGCCCTGAGCAAGCATCTCGGGCCCGTTCCGCCAACCAGCGGAACGGGCCCGCGAACGTTTCGCCCACGCGCCTCCGCGCACCCCGACACGCCGCTACACGACTCCGAGGTCAACCGCCGTCCGGTCAATGCCGGCGACCGACGACATCAACGTCCAGGGCCATCTGGCCATCGAGGTGATTCATGCCAACGGCTGGCGCAACCTCGCTTCCCTCCGTTCGGGCAACCGTCGCGACGGGGCGATCTCTACCCAGCACTCGGAACTCCTGAATCACCGAACACACCAGACCCGTCACACAGGCGCAGGCCGTCAGTGTGGGCTCCGGTGGACGGTAGGCGCAGCCTCGAACGTGTACCTGGTGGCGGCCTTCGCGGTCACCCTGCCCTGCACCACGGGGCAAGCACGCGCACCTGGGGGCGTCTTCTTACCAGTCGAGATGGTGGTCGGTGGTTCTCCGGTATCGCATGGAGACCACCGACCACGTTGTCACGCTGCGAGGTAAGGAGCGTTCTCCGCGCGAATCGAATCCTTCTCCCACATCTCCCTGTCGCGGAGGTAGCGGGGCTGATCGGCCACGATGGACCTCGTTTCGGCGCCGCCGGCGGTCAGCCTCCAGCGCACGGTCCCGCTGACTCGCCGCGCGCAGATGTCGATGAATGCCTGCAGCGCACCGTGGAGTTCGCCGTACCAACGCCCCTCGAGGGACTCCCGAACCCACAGTTGTTCAAGGTGCATCTTCTCGCGGATGGTCTCCGCCCCCAGGGAGGCGGTCTCCAGGTGGCGGTAGGTCCGCAGGAGCAGCCAGGCGGCTGGCATCTCCCTGATCTCAAGCACCTTTTCACCGTTGTCGAGGTGCTCCAGGCCGCTGTAGCGGCCGATGCCGAAGGCGCCGACTCGTGCGTTCAGGTCATCGATGAGTTCGAGGAGAGGCTTGTGCACACCGTCGACCGCAACCGGAACTCCCTCGTGGAACTGCACTTCCAGCGTCTCCGGCCGGTGTCCGGATTCCGTCCGGCTCCAGCGGTACATGTGCTCGGGTACGGCGTGGTCCTCGGGGTCGTCGAGAATGCCGGACTCGAACTCGCGGCACCACAGGTTGGAGTCCCCACTGACGATGCGCTCGCTCATCTGGTCCAGGCCGACCTCCTTGAGCTCCTGAATCTTCTGGTCGCGGTCGACGGGCTCGAGGTCGTACGGACTTCCGTAGTGGCCGTCGAAGCCCAACAGGGTGAGGGCGCCGTTGAGCCGCCGCAGGGTGTTCTGCGAGCGGTTGGCCGTGTGCAGGACGGCGGCCGCGCCGATTTCCCGGGCGAGTTCCACGGCGCAGCGGGCGATGAGGGGGCGGCTGAGGGTCGAGCTGACCGGGTGGGTGTCGAGGTAGACCGCCTGTGCCTTGATGGCGGCGCGGACGAACTCCTCGGCGAAGGCCTGCCGGCCGTCGACGATGTGCAGACGGACCCCGAGTTCATCGGCGATGCGCTGCTTCTGCTCTCGCGTCTCGTCCTCGTCGAGGTCGACGCTCAGGGCGTGGACATTGGTGAATCCGGAGTTCCGCAGGCGGAGCAGCAGGTAGCTGCTGTCCAGCCCGCCGCTGAAAAGGGTGACGATCGGGGCGTCCGGGCTGAGGACTTCAGGGCTGAGCTGGCGAAAGGAACGGATGATCTGCTCTGGCTTGTGCACGGCACGCTTTCCGGGTTGGCCGGTGGACGGGACGGACGATGGGGTGATGGTCATGGGCCGCTCGTTGTGCTGCTCGTGGCGCGGGTGAGCAGGATGGCGAACAGGACGAAGGCGGAGACCAGGCCGGTGCAGGCGGTCCCGATGGCGGTTCTGAACGGGATGTGCTCGGCGAGCATCCCGCCGAGCGCGGCTCCCAGCGCGATCGAGGTGAAGGCGCTGGTCCTGAAGACGGCGGCCAGCCGGCCCTGAAGCTCCCTGGGTGCGAGCTCGTGGCGGAGCGTGTTCGAGTGGACGTTGAACACCGTCAGCCCGAACCCGTAGAAGCAGAAGGTGAGTCCGCTCACGGCGATGGACACGATGGGCGATCCCTGGGGAACGAACGGGAGCGCGCACGGTGCGATGGAGGCCAGGCCGGTGGAGAGCAGGAGGATGGTGGAGATGCCGCGCGCGCTCGTGAACCGCGGTGCGAGCCAGGCTCCCGCCACGGACCCGATCGCACCCGCGCCGAAGACGAGGCCCACCTGGGTGGAGTCCAGGTCCAGCTCGCGGAGTGCGAACAGCATGAAGAGCGTGATCACCGCTTGCTCGAAGAGGTTGAACAGGGTCATCTGGAGCAGCAGCACCCACAGGGTGGTGGTCCGGCGCACGAACCGGGCTCCGGCGACGATCGTCGCGAGCCAGGAGTCCGCAGGCCCGCTCTCCTTTTGCACTTCGCGGGCCCGGGTGCGGACGATCATGGCCGCGGCGATGCCGAAGGCCAGTGCGATGGCGAAGAAGACCAGGTTCCCGGAGATGGCCAGCAGGAGGCCGGCAGCCGACGGCCCGATCACCTGGGTGATCGACATGGAGAGCTGCAGGCGGCTGTTGGCCTTGGCCAGGCCTCCTTCCGGGGCCAGGTCCGGCACCAGGGCGAGTGTGCCGACGCTTGCGAGGGCGTTGAGCGCACCTGCCAGGAAGACCGTGAGCCAGAGGACCAGGGCGGACAGCGAACCGTTGGCGGCCAGCAGGCCGACCAGTGCCAGGAGGACCGCGCGCAGTGCATGGCAGGCCATCACCAGCCGGATGCGGTTGACGCGGTCCACGATGATGCCGGCGATGGGTGTGACCACGAGGTAGGGGATGAACTGCAGCGACGTGGTGACCGCGACCTCGGAGGGCCTCAGGTCGAGCAGTGCCGCGGCGATGAGCGGGAATCCGACGTTGAGGACCTGGCCGGCAGCCTGAGCGAAGGATTGACTCGCCCAGTAGTTGTTGAACTGCCTCCAGCTGATGTGCTGTTCGCGTTCGAGGAGCTGGCTAGCCATGGTCGACCGCCCAGCTGAGGAGTGTCTCCTCGGGCAGTTTCGGGCTGCTGGCGCGAAGGTCGGCGAGCCGCATCCGGTCTCCCCCGGTGGTTACGGTGACACCGAGGTCGTCAGGAAGCCGGACGAGGCTGTACAGCGGCACGGCCTGCGCCCCGCGGAGCATCTTGGCGTAGAGGGCTCCGACGCCGAGGTCGACGGCCCGGATACCCGTGCGCATGGCGTACACCAATGGCTCGTAGGCGAGGACGCGTGGGTAGTCCGTGGCTCGGTTCCCGACTCGCTCGTCGTCGAGGCCCACTACGCGGACGGACATCAGGTGGCTGTCCTGCACGCTCAGCGAGAAGGCCTTGGGCTCGGTGAGGCTTCCGGTGAGGAAGAGCTGCGGCTGCAGGCCGGAGTTGGCGCTCGCGCGGATGTACGCGGCCATGCCCGCCTCGTCTGCCGGCTGGCCATGGCGCTGGTTGAGCTTCACGAGGAGAGGAGCCAGTATCGGGGCCAGTGCCTCGATCTCGCTGACCGTGTCGATGCGGATCGCCGGGGCTTCGTCGGCGATGGTGCGCAGTTCTGCTCGGATACGGCCGCGTGCTCGGTTGTCGGGAACTGTCTCGGCGAAAGAGTCGGCGCCCGTTCCGTCGTCCGGCACCCGAAGCTCGGCTGCCGCGTCGACGAATCCCGCGTGCCAGTGCGGGAGTTGGCCGCGGACCTCGTCCAGGAGCGCCCGGTCGAGGTAGAGCATGCTGACAACGCTCGTCCGGTACTCATCGGTGATCGCTTGGAGGAGTTGTCCGGCGAGCGCCGGGTCCGGCCGGCGGGCCGAGCGCAGGAACCCGTTGCGCTGTCCGTTGCGGGTCCCGATGAGGACATGGCGGCGGCCGCGGTGCTTGGAGCCTGCAGCGGGCTGGAGATCATGCCGATGCAGTGACCACACGTCGTAGGTGGACCGGCCGGGTGCCTCCGGGTAGATGTGGACGGGTATGCCCAGCAGCCAGCCTGCGCTGTCGCGAGCGGCCCAGAACTCCACGGGGACAGCGGGGTTGGAGCGCCGTAGGGTCAGGCTCCAGTCGCGGGTGGTGAAGAGGGAGCTCGGTTCACTGAGGTCGCGCCAGACGCTCTCCGGCACCTCCTCGATCTGCGTGAACCTCTGTATCTCGGGGTGATGCATCGGTGGATCCTGTTCTGTGACGCTGGTCAGCCGTGGGGTACGAGGCGCGCCTTGTGATTGCGGTCGAGAACGGCCTCGCCGAAGCGGACGGCCGATGGGACGGCGTGCGCGGGCAGCTCGCCGCGCAGATGCCGCCGGAGCTCGGCCGAGGTGACAGAGTCCCCGTCCCGGACGGTGACGGTGATGGCGAGGACGTCGCCACGCGGGCCCGCTTCCAGCGCGGCGGCCGCCTGGGTGACCTGCGGATGGCGGGTGGCTGCTGCTTCGATCTCCTGCAGGGCGACCCGGTAGCCGTTGACGGATATCTGCCGGTCGGCTCTGCCGGTAATCCGCAGCTCGCCGTCGGCCCCGCGGACGCCCAGGTCTCCGGTCAGGTAGAGCCGGTAGCCCTCCTCGCCCCGCGGGTCCGGCCGGAATCGGTTGCCGGCTCGGTCATCGCCGAGGTAGCCGAGTGCCAGGTTCTTGCTGCGGACGACGATCTCGTCCGCTGCCAGGCCAGCGCCAGGTATCTCGGATCCCAGCAGGACCACGGCTCCTGCCACGCCATTGCCGATCGGCACTCGCTGCCCCGCATCGCTCGGTACGCGCAGCTCGTAGGCGGCCGCTATCTGCGGCGTCTCGGTCGTGCCGTAGACGTTGAACAGGCGGGCGGTGTCACAGAGGGTTCTCGTCCGTTGCGCGATCTCGCCCGGCAGGGAGGCTCCGCCACAGAGGACCAGCCGGAGCTTCGGCAGCCGGTGGTCCGGGTCGGTGCCCAGGAGCAGACCGAACTCGAGCAGGGCCGGCGTGCCGTGCAGGACGGTGAGCTCCGCGTGTTCGGCAAAGGCGACGAGTCGGCCCGGCATACTCAGTACTTCGGGTTCGGGCACGACCAACGTCGCGGTCCCCAGGAGCGCGGCGATCACGTCGCGCAGGATCGGGTCGTGGCCCAGGCCGCCCAGCAGGCCTACCCGGTCCGTCGGGCCGGGGTTGAACTCCTGCGCGTACCAGGCGGACATCGCCCGCAGCGGCTCGGACCCGACGGCGACCGCGGCGGGATCGCCGGTGGTGCCGGAGGTGAAGAGGATGTGGCTCAGGCCGTCCTCCGGCGCCGGTGCGTGGTCGTCGTCGAGGCGAACCAGAACCGGCTCCGGTGTCAGCGACAGCACCCAGTCGGCCTTGGCGGCCTCCCGGTAGCGTGTGATCCGGGCCTCCGGGTGCGCGCCGTCGACCGGAGCTGGCACTGCCCCTGCCGACCAGGAGGCGAGAAGGGCAGTGACGAACAGGCTGCTCCGCTCGCCCCTGATGAGGATTCGGTCCTGAGAAGCGACTCCCTGCTTCCTGAGCCACGCGGCCAGGCCGGCTACCTGTCCGCCGAGTTCCCGGTAGCTGATCGTCCGGTCCGGTGTTTCGATCGCGGTGCCTTCGGGACGGGCCTCGATCGCCCGGTCGAGAAGGCTGACGACCGGGTGTGCCGTTGACCCACAGGGCCGCTCTGTGTTCAAGGATGTCCCCCCGTTTCGGTTGCGTGTGCGGGCGAGTAAACCGTCGGTGGTCAGCCCGCGACCTTGGCGCCAAGGTCGGCCAGGGCGACCGCCATCTCGCGTGCGGTGGGGTGGTCAAAGATCACGCCGATGCTCGGCTCAACGCCGAAACGCTCCGCGATCTCGGGCAGCAGCCGGATGGCGGTGATGGAACTGCCTCCCAGGTCGAAGAAGTCATCGTCGACGGCCACACTGTCCAGGCCCAGGGCCTCCGCCCACAGGGCCGTGATCTCCTTCTCCATGACATCGAGTTCGGGCTGCATTGGTGTTCTCCGTTTCTGACACGGTCGTGCCGGTGGTGGTGAGGTGCGGATCCAGTCCGGCGGCTAGCGGGCCGGGACGGATTCTGCGAGGGCCGCGAGGTGTCGCCCGAAGCCGTCGATGAGCGCGGCCGCCTGCTCGTCGGTGAGCGCGTCGGTGCGCGTGATCATCGACACCGACACGGCGTCGGCGTCGTAGGAGCCGATGAAGTTGACCGGCCGGCGCGCAGACAGGTTCGCCTTCTTACGGCTGGTCCGCGAGGTCTCGATCCCGGGCAGCTTCAGCTGCCGTTCGGCCAGTTCCTTCGGCTGGAAGGCGAACTTCACCGGGTACAGGTCGTCCGCGTCGTAGTGGGCGAGGAGGTCTTCCCACTGGATGCGTGCGCAGTGGTGCCAGCGCTTCAGGCCGCTGTTGACGGAGGCGATGAGCTCGTCCGCGGACTGGTAGGCGCTGAGGTCCTCGCCGACGAACAAGGTCGTCGAGTAGTAGCCGAGCGCGTTCGCGGACGCCGCAGTGGTCCGGCCTGCGTAGGCGGAACCGAACACGGCCTCCTGGTCGCCGAGGACGTCCGCCAGGGCCTGCAGCATCGCGACCGAGGCGATGACGAACGGGGTGACCGAGTGCCTCCTGGCCGCGCCGACGACTCCGGCGCTCAGCCCGGGCCAGACGCGGCGATGGACCGCGCCGGGGCCCTTGGGCGCCTCGGCGGCGGCGTCCAGCTCCCTGGTCCGTCGGTATTGACGGCCGAACAGCACGGACCACCCGTCCAGCGCCCGTTCGTCCTGCGGTGCCTGGGCTTCGGCGTACTGCGGCGGCAGGCGTCGCGACTTGCCGCCGGTGGTGATGGCCCGGTACTCGGCGGCGAGGTCCTCGTAGAACAGCATGAACGTCCAGGCGTCGAACACCAGGTGGTGTCCGCAGACGATCAGGACGGCCTCAGCCGGATCCAGGCGGGTCAGCCACATCCGGAGCGGGGGCTCGACGTCCAGGCTCATCGGCCGGGTCGCCGTGTCCAGGCCGGCGGCCAGCGCCTCGTCGGCCGAGGCGAAGTTCCCTCCTGGTGCCTCGGTCCAGATCCGGTCGATCAGGTCCGTGCCGGAACCGGTGGTCCGGTAGCCGTCCTGACCGGCCGGGTACACGGAGCGGAGCACCTCGTGCCGGTCAAGGACGCGCAGGACTGCCTGCCGCAGGGCGTCGACGTCCAGCTCGCCCTTGAGGACGAACGCCTCGACCATCAGGTAGTAGGAGTCCGTCCGTCCGCCGATGAACTCGAGCATGCGAAGCTGCTGCGGGGACAGGGGGTGGACGGTCGCGGCCGCCGCTGGCGTGTCTGTGGTGGTCATCTACCGGTCCTGGTCTGGCGTCGTTGGGGTCATCGCAGAGGCGAACGCCGCGGCATTCGCCTCGAGATGGCTGATCCGTGTGGTGCCGGTCAGGACGACCGCACGCCGGAAGGCTTCCGCGTGGAAGGTGAAGGGGTTGCCGGTGCCGGCGAGTGCGCCGGACGCCATCGGTCGGTTGAGCAGGGGCAGGTGCGAGCGCTCGGCCTCGGCGAACGCGGTGGTGAAACCGGCGTTGGCGGAGTTCGACGGGAACTGGACGGTATCGAAAACGGCGGCGTCGAGTGCCGTGCGCAGCGCCTCCTCCGAAGAGACGCTGACTCCGATGGCGCCCACCTCGCCGGAGGTCCGCAGTCCCTCGAACCAGGCGAGAAGATGCTCGTCGCGCAGGTCGTCGACCGTGCACTTGTGGAGCTGGAGAAGGTCGATGCGGCCCAGCAGCAGGCGGGAGCGCTCGAAGCTCGTCTCCAGGGCGCCGAGCGAGTGATCCGGCTGGGCGTCCTCGGGGGCCGGCCAGACTTCACCGCACTTGGTCGCGATCAGCAGTTCCTCCCGCCGAGCGGCGGACAGGCCTGCGAGGTACTCGCCGAGCACTGCCTCGCTTTGGCCGTATGCGGCGGCCGTGTCGAAGAAGCGGATGCCCAGCTCGATCGCCCGGTCGAGCAGAGCCCAGGCCTGCTCGGTGGGGCACACCGCGGATTCCGGGGTGGGCCACGGCCGGCCGATGCCGATCAGGCCAAGCCCGAGCTCGACTCCGCCGACTCGGTGGGTAGTCGCACTGTTCATCACTTGCTCCGCGGGTGGTAGGCGAGCTGGCGCTCGACGGTTGCTGTGGCGAAGTCGCCAAGGCCGTTCACGACGTCACCGGCCTCGAGCCGGGTCCCGCGGGCGAGCCCCGTTCCCTTGAGCACGGCGCCGCGCAGGTCGGGGTCGGAGCCGGTGAAGTCGTCGCCCCCGGCAAGCTGGACACTCTGCGCCGAGATGGCACCGATGACCTGAGCGCCGTCACCGATGGCGCTGGAGCCGACGATCTCGGCGCCGTTAAGCAGCCGCGCTCGGTTGCCGACCGACAACACCGAGCCGGGCTGGTTGGCCTTGATCTGCACGCCGCCGGGGCCAAGGGAGCACTCGTCGCCAATGACGATCCGCCCGCCGTCGGCAGCGATCAGCAGCGTCGACGGGTAGAAGGTGTTCCCGCTGCCGATGGAGCACGTTCCGCCGTCGCACTGCACCACGACACCGGGGAAGAAGGTGTTGCCCTCGCCGATCACGGCGTCGACGGCGATCAGGGTCGAGAACGGGTCAAAGACCGTATTCGTCTCAGCGAGGACGGCCATGTTGGCGAGCGTCAGGAACCCGTTCCTGCGCCGGTGTTCGTCCATCAAGCCGGTGATCTTGTCCTGCATTTCCGGTCAGCTCCTCTGGTTGGTCAACTCGTAGGTGTCGATGGGGCGGGCCGTGACGCCGCCCTGGCCGAGCATCTCGAAGACGTGGCTGGCGACGACATTGGCGCTGTAGGGGGCCTCGGTCATCTTCCCGGGCAGAACGACCACGACGTTGTCCAGGACGGGAAGCATCCGGATGTTCAAGGACCGCGCGCTGTTCTCGTGCGCCGCGTAATCGACCTTCACGCAGGCGGTCCGCTTCGTGGCAGTGAGATCGGCCTTGGGGAACCGCCACCGCACGGCCTCTTCAAGCCGGTCGGCAATCGCGGGATCCACGTCGAACGTCGGCCGGTCCACGACGGTCGCGTCCTCATTGAACCCGATGATGCTCCACGCCCCGTGATTGATCATCGCGGCCTGCTCTGGGGCCACGCCGAACACCGACACTGGTGCCACCTTGGGCACGGTCACCAGGTGGCTTCGCCACAGCCGGACCTGCACCGGTGGGATCTCCAGGTCGGCACAGGCGCGTTCCGTCTCGAAGCCGGCCGCACAAACGATGAACCGGTGGGCGAGGTCGAACCTCTCCTCCGCAGTCGCGACGTGCAGACGGTCGTCCGAGCGGCCGAGGATCTGGGCGCCGAGGAGGATCCGCACGCCGCGGGTGCGCAGTTCGGCGATGAGACTGGCCGCCAGCATCCGGGTGTTGATCCCGACGTCGTCGACCGAGAAGGCGACTTCGTCCGCTCCGATGCGAACGTGACCGGCCAGTTGCTCGTACTGCCAGTCACTCAGCTGCACGTGGCCGACACGGGCCTCCTCCCAGCGACTCAGCGACTCCGGCAGGTGCGCTTCGGGAAGGATGGCAACGGCCTTGCCCTTTTCGACCTCCACGCACTCGGGGAAACGGCGCTGGATCTCCTCCCAGCCGAAACGGCAGCGCTTGGCGACGGCCACGGCCTCTCGGCGATCGCGAACCGACAGCGCGTGGTACGTGCCAGCGTGCAGCCATCCCTCGTTCCGGCTGCTGGTGCCCGCCAGAGTTGCCGGCGCCTTCTCGACGATCGTGACCGCATATCCAAGCCTGGACAGGCGATCGGCACACATAAGTCCGGCAAACCCGGCGCCAACCACCACAACGTCGCAAGACTGGACGGAATTCATGAAGCCCCCAAAGATTCAGACAAGCAGAAGGAGATGGCCAAGGCCGATCGAGCCCCTATTAGAGGCCCCGGAGAAACTCCGATCCTGAGACGCCAGACCGCCATCGATATAGCTATGTCTGGCTACCGCCCCCGCGATATGCCCCCTCACCACAGGTGTTCTTGCGGTGAACAGGAGGTAACCATACACGGAGGGTCGGACACCGCAACGGAGCTGTGACCCGGACCACAGAAGCGATGCCGCCGCAGGCCAGGGCACCCTCAGGCCAGGCTCAACTCAGTTGCGCGCGGCGCTCACGGGCCGTAGCGTCGGGGCCCGAGAGTCGCGTGGGGAGCGGCCTGTCTCGCCATCTGCCGCCTTCGGCGAAGCGCGCCCGGGCCGGGGTCCAGGCTTCTGATTTCCTTCACGCGGGCGATATCTCTTCGAATCCATCAATGGGGGGGATTATGTCAACGGAACCGTTTATTCTCGTCGTGGGATCCGGCCCAAAGGAATACCGGGAGGAACTGTTCCGGTCACTCTCCGGAAGTCGCGTCTGGCTGCTTTCCGATCAAGAGCCCACCTGGCAGCGTGACTACATCTCGGGATACACCGTGATACCTCGCCTGAAGGCGGCACAAGTCAGCACAAACATCACTTTCCTCCTCGATACCGTACGAAAGCTCGCCGCATCGGCCGCCATCCGAGGCGTTCTCACCTTCGAGGAGATGTTCCTCTCCGCTACCTGCCAGATCGCCGACGAGCTCGGCCTTCCGTCACTGGGCCGCGGTGTCGCCGAGAACTGCCGTGACAAGGAACGGACCCGGCAGCTGCTCACAGACGCCGGGGTCCGACAGCCCCGCTTTGCCTTCGCCAAAACCGCGGAGGAGGCTGCCGAGATCAGCGAGGAGTTCGGCTACCCAGTGGTCCTCAAGCCCCGGGGCCTCGCCGGCAGTATCGGCGTCATCATGGTCCGCTCGTCAGCGGACCTCGAGGCCGGATTCCACGTCGCGGCCTCGGCTGCGCGAGACGGCGCCCAGCGTCACGGCGGCGGCGCGCTGGTTGAGCAATTCCTGGCGGGCCCGGAGATCGCCGTCGACGCCGTCGTCGTCGACGGACAACTTGAGCCGATGTACATCATCCGCAAGCGCTTCGGCCCGGAGCCGTTCTTCGAGGAGACCGGCCAGACCATCAACGCCGATGACTCGCTGCTCTTCGACGCTGGCCTGATTGAGATGCTGCGGAATGCACACACGGCCCTCGGTATCCGCACCGGCATGACGCACACCGAGATCCGGCTGACTCCGAACGGGCCAGTAATCATCGAGGTCAACGGCCGGCTCGCCGGTGACTTCGTGCCGCACCTGGCGAAACTTGCAACGGGACTGAACGGCGCCACCATCGCGGCCCGGGTGGCCTGCGGAGAGCCTGCCCTCATCGAGCGCAATGTCCAGCGCAGCGCAGCGCATCAGATCGTGTATGCCGACCGGGACGGAACGTTCAATGCCATCAGCCTTCCCAGCCCCGAGTCCCACCCCAACCTCGTAGCCACCGGGACGCTCCTCGCCGCGGGCACGCAGGTCGCGCTTCCTCCGCGCGGTTACATGGCGCGCCTGGGATACGCGATCGTCGCGGCACCGTCAGCCAGCGAGTGCGAGGCCTCCCTCATGGCAGCCGTCGCCGACATGTCGGCCGACATCACTCCGTCGCAGTGACCTCGTACGAGTTCAACCGCGTTTTGTACATGACCCAGCTTCGGCCGTTCACCTATTCGGCTTCCCGCCGTAAGTCGGTGGATCTGACGCGCGCAGGACTCGGAGCCGAAGGACGCCGCCGAGGCCGCAGCCGTCTGTGCCCGGTACCGCGGGGCTGACGAACTGACCGGCGGCACCGTGAGGCAGGCCGTCTGACCCCCAGTTCTCCCTGTCGGCGAGGCTTCGCTGGCAGGGAGAACTGGGGGTCAGGATTAGGCACACCCGGCCATCGTGGACCGGGACCGCGCACACCCGCGTGTCGGCGGCGGCTGAATCCCGTCGCCGAGACCGCGCGCGAGCCGGTGCGGCGCTCGCGCCGCGTGGTCATCGCCAGGCCCACGTCGTGCATGCCGGCTCGTGTCTCCGTACCCCGCTCGGCCGGGGCGCCCCCCTTCTCGGCCGGGGCGCCCCCCTTCTCGGCCGAGGCCGACCCGTCAACGTGACGGGGTTGGCGGTGAGCGCCCGCTAACGAGTTCGACGGCCTCTCGTACCGATGGTGTTTGCGGGTCTCTCGCACAGGAGCGGCGGGTGCTGTCAGTCGCGGCTTCTCCGCAGGGACGACCGCGCGGACGGATCCGGCGGCTTCTTGGGAGGCCGGTGGCCGTGGGTGCGGAACTCGGTCTCGTCGGGGTGCAGCCTGACCCGGGCGGCCCGCCAGGCTGTGTCGAAGTCGATCTGTCCGCTGGCCGCGCGTGTGAGGCGCCAGGCGCACCAACTGGTTCGCGGGGCGAACACCCAGCGCAGGACGGTGGTTTTCATCGTGCCGGTTCCAGCAGGTCGGTTCCCTCCGCCGGGGCGGCCGGGCCAGGCGGGCCGGCGAGCGCGTCGAGGTCGTCCGCGAGGTCGCGGTGGCCTGCCTTACGCATGTAGTCGGAGGTGAAGGCGAGGAGCATGCGCCGCTGGTGCAACTGGTCGAAGCGGGAGAAGAACGTCCGCAGGATCTCCAGGAACTGGAGGTCGGCCGGGCCGGTGGCTGGGGCGCGGGCGGTCGAGAGCAACTGCGACAGGTTTGTCAGGGCCTTGGTGAAGTTGATCCTGGCGCTCTCGTCGGTCAGCTTGAAGTCCTTGAGGTGCTCCGCCCAGGTTTCCGTGTCGGGCATGGTCAGGGCGACGGCCAGGATCGCCGGGTCGGCGAGTGCGTGAGCACGGGCTCTGGCCGCCTGGAGGAAGACGGTGTCCTCCAGTGCCTGGCTGCGGCGGGCGCGTATCAGTACGGCGGTGGCCTCGGTGGCCGTGGGGTCCAGGGCCGTTGTGATCTGGGCCTGCAGGATGACGTCGGGGTTTCCGGGCAGCGGGCGGCAACCGGCCAGGTGCTCGGCCAACGCGTCCTGGGCGCCCGGCAGGTCGGCCGGGTCCAGCCGGGCGGCGGCATCCACGGCGGCGCGGCGGAGCGTGGTGCGGATCAGCCGCGCGAGGGCCGCTGTGCCGTGGCCCGGCAACTGTTCGGGGTAGGTGGTGGCGGTGATCTCGGCGGTGAAGGCGATGGCCGGGTACTGGGTGGGCAGCACGGCCGGGAATGCGGTCACCGCGCGCCGTAGTTCCCGCCGCTGTGCGCGGGTCGGCTGGTCGCCTCTCACGACGGCTCCGGTCGGGCGGAGGGGAAGCGGCGGCTGATCAGGCGCCGGCGGAACTCGCGCATGGCCTTCGACTCGGTGTTGACCTCGCGGCCGATGACGACGGCGGCGACCGGGTCGAGGCTGATGCGGCCGCTGACGACCCGCTCGACGAGGTCGAGTACCTGGTCGGCTGGCAGGGTTCCGTCGATGCTTGCCTCGGCCCAGGAGGTGAGGGTGTTCTCGCAGGTGTGTGCGAGTGACGTGTCGGGCAGAGTGGCGTTCCAGGCTGCGACGATCTCGTCGGTGACGGACTCGTCGTGGCTGGCCGCGGCGAGCAGGAGCTCCGTGGGGTTCGGGTCGGTGGTCAGGTCCGCCAGGGCGAGGAAAGCGCGCCGGCCCGCGCGGGACCGGCCAGCTCTGGCGGGACTGCTGCTGTCCGGCGGTCCGATCCAGTCGTTGACCGCCGCCCAGGTCACGGCGAGCTTGTTGTGCTCGCTCACCAGGGCGCGAATGGCCCGTCCGGCCTCGTCGTTGGCCTGGTCCTCCGCGTCGCGGGCAAGGACGTGGCGAAGGCGTACCAGGGCCTGGCCGGGAAACTCCGCGGCAAAGGCGCCCTGGCACACCAGTGCGGCAACCCTGGCGACCTCTTGGTCCCGGCTCGGCGCCCAGCTCTCGCGCAACTGTTTGCGCACGCCCGCGCCGAGGACCGGGTGCCTGGCGGCGGAGGACAGCATGAGGGCGGCGGCGTCGCCGCGGCTAAGTGCGGGCGGAGCGCCGCCGCCCCGGGTCGTGGGGCTGGGCAGGACGCTGTTGTCGTTGTACTCGGCCGCCAGCTTCGCCAGCAGGTCGGCGATAGTGGCGAGTCGGTCGGCGCCAGTCTCGCCCGTGGCCGTGATCCGCGCGATCCACTGCCTGATGTGGCTTTGGGTGTTGGCGAGTTCGGTCCAGATGTGTTTGAGGACCGCGTAGCCGTAGCCGGGCCGGTGGGTGAAGGTGACCTTGTTGTCGCTGACATTGGCTCCTGCCTCGCGCAGGCGGCTTCCCAGGTCCAGGCCCGACAGTGCGTCGCGCACGCTGTTGTTGTCCGAGTCCCCAAGCAGGTCGCGGGCCGCCTGGTGCACCTGGGAGGGGCTGGCGCCTTCCAGGAGTACCGCGGCCAGGAGCAGTGCGCGGTCCTCCGGGCGTTCGACGGTCCGCCCGAAGAAGCCGGTGATGTAGTCCTTCCAGCCGGCGAACCGTTCAACAGCCGCCGCGAGTCTCTCCTCGCTGTCTGCCGCATCGGCGAGCAGCCGGGCGAGTTCGGCGGCGTCGGCCGGGTGCATTCCCTCGGTCACGAGATGGGCGAGGTCCTGCTCGTGCTTCCGGGGCTCGTGTCCGGACTGCAGCCGCTCGAGGAGTTCCGGGCGGCGGTGGTACAGCCCGAGGTGCGATCTCACCAGGTCCAGAGGGGCTGGCGGCCGTGCCCGCACCAGCGCTGCGGATTCGGGGCCCATGCTGGGCCAGCCGTCACGGCCTGCGATCACGACCAGGCAGGAACCGACCTGCGCGAGACGGCGACCGTAGTCGCTCAGCTTCGAGGGCATCTCCTTCGGCCAGTCGGCGATCTCGGCAGAGACGTCCAGCAGGTATCCGCAGTTCTCCTCGATCGGGAGCAGGCTGGTGTCCGGCGGATCCCAGTCCGGTGTGATCTGCCACAACCGCAGCGAGGATCTTCCCTCGCTGCGGCGCGGCTTCTCCAGCAGAACCAGGGACCGGACCGCGATGGCATAGCGCCCGTCGCCGCCGTCTCCGCCAACGACCGCCAGACCGCCTCCGCGCAGGAGCACGTCACGGGTCTGCTCCGCGGCGAGCACCTCCGTGCCGTCGCGGCCCGTCCTGACCCATGCCTGCCGCACCGCAGAGATCACCGACGGATCGACGGGGTGGACCGGCAACAGTTCCTTCTCGTGGATGTTGACCACGGCAAGCACGCTGGCCCCGCCAACAGCCTGGGCCTGGACGATCACCGACCGGTGGTTGCCATCGGCTCGCTGGGCTCCGGGCGTGTCAGGGCGCGGCTCCTCCACGCGCTGTTCCACCGTCACCGCTTGGGCCGCGTGGAGGCGGTGATGGAACCTGTCCCCGTACTCACGTTGCCGCTTGCCTGGATGACGACACTGCCGGTGTTGCCATTCGCGTTCATCACGGAGCCCGCCTTCCTACTCCCGTCCCCCAGCCCGGCGAGCAGCTGCTCCAGTTCCTCGATCGCGTCGGGGTTGCGCTGCAGATAAGCCCCGAGCTGCCAGAAGCACTGTGCCCGGAGCGCGCCGTACGCTCCGTCACCGTCCGGGCCCTTCTCGGCGGCAGCGTCGAGGTCCGCCAGCTGCCGCTCCACGGCCTCGGGTTCATCGCGCCTCAGGAAGCGGGAGATCCGCTCCTTGACCAGGCCCCACCCGGACCGTGCCACTTCCACGGCCAGCGCCTCGGACGCCCGCGTCGCCAGGTCCATCACGTCGATTTCGGCAGCACCCATGTCTCACCTCTCGTCCGGCCCACGCGACGGGCCGCGCCACGAAAGGATGCGAACGGAATGTGACGCCGCACAAGCCAATCGTGCACATCGACCGGATCCCGCTCACCCGGAGCTCCGACCGGCCGCCGAGGCATCCCGCTCTCGTTCGAATCCTGTGCACGGCAGGTATGTCGACACATGCACAGTCTTCGGCCAGGGGCAGGCCCGTCTTGTTCGACTGCCGGAAGCCCGGCCGCGGCGCGGGGCGGCGGCCTCAGAGTGGCGCGAATCCTGCGGCGGGCCAACACGACCTGCCCTACCGCCCGTTCGCCAGATGGCAGCGGCCGTCCAATTCTCCCCACGAACCGCAGCTGGCTCGAGGGCAGCGCCGACACGGCCGCATCCACGCAGGCCCAGGAGGATTTCCCGACTGCAAGCTGAAGCCTCCCGAACCAGCGGGTGGCCGACGCTTCACGCGTAGGGGTCACGCAGCGGGCGAGGCTCGCGGACCCCGCGGGTGAGAGTCTCGGGGAGGTCCGGCCCCGCAGTGTAGTAGCGACCCTGAGCCTCGCCCTTGGCGGTGAGCCAGCCGGCGCGGACGAGCTCGCGGATGTCGCGTTGGGCCTGCTGTTCACTAAGTTCGGCGTCGGCCTGGTAGGTGGCGCGGCGCAGACGGTTACCCATGGCCGCGGGGTAGAGGGCGTAGAGCATGCGGTCGGGCCAGCCGCGCTGCTCGACGGCTTCGTCGAGGGCGGTCCAGACCTCACGGGTGGTGTTCACCTGGCGTTCGACGCTCTGGGCCTGCTGGTGGTGGGCGCGCAGGCAGAACCTGACCCAGGGCAGGGCGTCCCGCTCCGGGGTCCAGACGGGGCCGCCGACGTCCGCAAGGACGTCGTAGTAGCGGTAGGTGTTGCGGGCCCGCCCAAGCCACTCCTCGATACTGGAAAACTCGGGCGCCATGATCCCTTCACGGGCCAGGACCAGGGTGTGCAGGGCGCGGGACATCCGGCCGTTCCCGTCCGACCACGGATGGATGGCGACCAGGTTCAGGTGCGCCATCGAGGCCCGGACGAGCCCCGGCGCGTCCAGGTCGCCGTCGTTCAGCCACTCCACCAGCTCGCCGGCCAGGCCCGGCACCCACTCGGCGTCGGGAGCCGTGTACGCGGCGATGGTCGGATCCTCGGCCGAGGTCACGTACACCGGCCCGGTGCGCCACCAGCCGGGCCGCTTGAGAAGGTGGTGGCCCTGCATCATGAAGTGCAGCGAGTTGAGCAGGCCCTTGCTGTACGCGAAGTCGTCGCCGGCTTCGGCCAGGCGCTGGATGTAGGTCATCGCCTGCCGATAACCCTCGATCTCCGCCGTGACGGTGTCGTTCGCATCGATCGGCGCCTCACCGACCATGATGTCCTCGACGTCCGACACGCTCGCCGCGAAGCCCTCGATCGTGTTCGATCCGGCGATCGCCCTGGCGGTCAGGTTGCGGCGCAGCTGCCCTTCCCACCGGCGTGGGGTGCGCAGGTGTAGGCGTAGGCGGTCTCGCAATTCCCAGATCTCGCCCAGAACGATTTGATCGACTTCGTGCAGCACCGGCGTCCTGTACAGCATGCGGTAATGACACCATGACGGCATCAAGCAGTCAATCTGGGTCTCGGCGTGACCATGACTTATGAGTACGTCAACATTCCTATCGAGCTCACCCGCCCACGCCCCGGCCGGCCTTCCGGCTCCGCAGCTCACCCGCCGATCCCGTACAGCACGCCCCGTCCCGGCCTTCGCCCCAGGACCCCTACCGCCGGTGCTGCACCCGGTTTCCCCCGCCCAGACACACGCCTGGGCCGACTTCCTCGGCAAGGCCGTCCGCAACGGGATCGACCCGGCACTGGTCACCCAATGGCTGACCATCCTGGCCGACGCCACGGGCAGCCCCCTGCTCCCCTCCCTGGCCTCGATGCCACTGACCGAGTACGTCAACCGCCGCCTCCCGGCCATCCTGGCTGGCCTCGAGACCACGACCCACGTCCCCTACCTCGCCGGATGGCACCACCGAATCGAGCCCGACCTCGGGCACCTGCCCGTTCGCCTGGTCACCACCGGCGCGATCGCGGGCGCGATCTACAGCTGGATCGCCGAAGGCTGCAGCCGCTCCACGATCAAGAACACCCTCGCCATGCTCTTCCGCATCCTCGAACAGGCCGTCGTGGACGGTCTCATCGAACGCGCTCCCGCTCACGTCACCGGCTGGCAGAGCGCGTACCAGCAGGCGGAAGACGAACTGCTGGACCCCCGGGCCCTCGCCCTGCGCGACTGGGACGCCCTCACCGAACTCGCCGACGCCCTGATCGACGCCTCCTACAACCACTACCGCGGCTGGGGCGACGTCATCGTCCACGGCGCCTGCACCGCGACCCGCATCGGCGAGGTCTCAGGAGTACGGGCCTGCGACATCGACACCAGGAACTGGCTCCTGACCTGCCGCCGGCAGACCACCCCAGCACCCGGCGGCCTCGTCGACAAACACACCAAAGGCAAGATCGCCCGCTTCATCCCGATCATCGAACCGCTACGCCCACTGATCACCCGCCGCCTCGAAGCAACCCACGGCAACCCGGACGCCCGCCTCTACACCGGCCCGCGCGGCGGCCGAATCAGCACCGCTGTCCTACGCGATGCCACTCACTGGAACGACGTCACCCAAGATCTCGGCTACGAACACCTGCGCCGTCACGACCTTCGCCATACAGGCCTGACCTGGATGGCCGACGCCGGAATCCTGCCTCACATCCTCCAGGAGATCGCCGGCCACAAGGAATTCAGTACCACACGGCGCTACTTCCACCCGGACATCCGCGAACTCACCAAGGCCGGCGAAGCCTTCACCCGACACCTCGTCGAACAACTCCGCATCACCGGACGGATCCCCCACCGATGGTGACAGACCGTATCCAAATCGTGCGGGAACAAGCCTCCGCGCATCCACCCGAGCCACGCTCGACCATCCGTCAACGCGCCCCATACAGGGGCGCGTTACCCACTTGACCCCACTTTTCAGCCGGTCAAGTGCGCCACAGGGGCCGAAATCGAGGATTCAATCACCTAATGGCTTCCCCACCTTCACCTTGAAGGCCAAATGGCAACTTGACCTGACAACCAAAGGGTGGGAAAGGTGACGAATGTCCGCATTGTCGCGTCCGAAAACCGCCAAAAGGCGGTTTACTCTACGCGAGTAAACCGCCTCTGACCTGCGACTTCACAGTCGGGACGACAGGATTTGAACCTGCGACCCCTTGACCCCCAGTCAAGTGCGCTACCAAGCTGCGCCACGTCCCGTGGTCTCGGTGCCGGCGGCGGGGCCTGGGGGGCTCTGCCGGTTGGCTTCTCGACCTTGTCTCCGGTTGTTGTCCCGGCGACGTGGAAAACAATACAGCACGTGGAGGGGTGCTCGCTGCCAGGTTTCGAGGTGGGGTGGGTCAGGGGGTGGGGTGGCGGGCGTCGTAGGTGAGGAAGGCGGGGCGGCGGGCGGCGAGGAGGAGGACGGCGGCGACGCAGGCGAGGCCGCCGGTGATCACGGAGGTCGCGGGGCTGGTGAGGGCGGCGACGGCGCCGGACTCGAAGTCGCCGAGGCGGGGGCCGCCCACGACGACGACCATGAAGATGCCCTGGAGGCGTCCGCGCATCTCGTCCGGGGCTGCGACCTGCATCATCGTGCTGCGGAAGATCATGCTGACGGTGTCGGCGCAGCCGGCGAGGGCGAGCAGGAGGAGGCCGAGCCAGAGGTTGTGGAGCAGGCCGAAGGTGGCGATGGCGAGGCCCCAGGCGGCGACGGCGGCGAGGACGGCGACGCCCTGGCGGTGGATGCGGGCGACCCAGCCGGAGAAGAGGGCGCCGATCAGGGCGCCGACGGCGGGGGCGGAGACCAGGAGGCCGACGGTGCGGGCGTCGCCGCCGTAGAAGGTGACCGCGATGGCGGGGAAGAGGGAGCGCGGCAGGCCGAAGATCATCGCGGCGAGGTCGGCGAGGAAGCTGGTGCGCAGGTTGGGCTGCTCGCGCAGGAAGCGGAGGCCGTCGAGGACGGAGGCGCGGGCCTTGCCTTCGCCGAGCGGGCGCATGGCGGGCAGGCGCCACATCGCGTAGAGGGTGCCGGTGAAGGCGACAGTGTCGACCAGGAAGGCCGACTGGGCCCCGTAGGCGCCGATGAGGAGTCCGCCGAGCATGGGGCCCACGGTCATGCCGAGGTTCATGCTGACGGTGTTCAGGGCGTTGGCCGCGGGGAGCTGGTGGGACGGGACGAGGCGCGGGATCATCGCGGAGCGCGCGGGCGAGCTGAGGGCGAAGAAGCAGGCCTGGGCGGCGACGGCGGCGTAGAGGACGGCGACCTGGCCGAGGCCCGCCATGGCCTGGACCGCGAGGACGGCGGAGACGGCGGCCAGGCCGGCGGCACCGATCAGGCCGAGCTTGCGCCGGTCGACGCGGTCGGCGATCACGCCGCCGTAGAGGCCGAAGGCGATGAGCGGAACGAACGAGAAGAGGCCGACCACGCCGGTCGCGAAGGCGGAGCCGGTCAGGTCGTAGACCTGGACGGAGACGGCGACGGCCGTCATCTGCTGGCCTATGGAGGAGACGGCCTGCCCCAGCCAGACCCGTCGGTAGTCGGCGTGGTCCCGCAGCGGGCTGAGATCGGCGAACGCCCGTCGGTACCACGGAGCAGCCGGCGAAGGCGGAGCAACCGGAGCGGCCGCAGGAGGCGGAGCAGGCGGCGAGACGGGGTCGGCGGACGGCGGCGAGGCCTCTGAAGGGCGCGTTGATGAATGGTGGTCGTTCGGCACAACCCTCCATGCTCCGCCCCGCCGTCCGCGTGCTCCCCACCGGGGCCCGTCCGAGCAACCCCAGGGCCGCTCCGGGGCAACTCCCGGCCCGGCCCGGCTGCGGCTACCGGGTCAGGACCTGCTTCTCCCCCGCCTCCACCGCGAAGTCCAGCCGGTTGCCCGGTGGCGGGAACGGGCAGATGAAGTGGTCCGCGAAGGCACACGGCGGCAGGTAGGCCCGGTTGAGGTCGAGCACGGTGTGGCCGTCGGCGTCGGGCGCGGGGAGCGTGATGAAGCGGAAGCGGTAGGTGTCGATGCCGCTCGTCGCGTCGGCGATGACGCCGCTGAGGCGGTCGCCGGCGCCGCTGACGGTCAGGGTGCGGTGCTCGCCGGCGACGGTGAACGCGATCTGCCCGCTGACGGCGAGCGGGCGCTCCTTGCCGTCCGCGTTCGGGACGACGACGGACTGCGCGTCGGCCGCCTCGAACGGGGTGAAGACGGCGGGCACGGCCCACTCCGGCGAGTAGGGGTAGGCGGAGATGCCGGCGAAGGACGCCCGGCGGGGTGCGGCGGGGTCGAAGACCCGCAGGGCCAGCTCGCCCTCGCGCTCGATCGGGACGAGCAGGACGTCGCCGAGGACGGCGGTGTCGGCGGCCGGATCGGTGTCGGGACGGAGCAGGACCTCACCGTCGACCGGGGTCGTGGCGCCCCCGACCGTGGCGCCGCCGACGGTGATGCCGCCGACCGTGATGCCGTCGGCCGCCACCGCACGCAGCCGGACGCCCTCCGCGTCGGCCCACCAGCGCCCGGGCAGGCCGGGGATCCCGACCGGCTCGGGCTCCAGCCAGTGCGTGCCGGTCAGTGCGAGCTGCCCGTGCGGCGCACTCACCGACGCCGTCCGGTGGTCACTCCAGTGCTTCCAGTCCTCCGCGGCCGTCTCCGTCATCGGCAGACCCTCCCGGTCCGGTCCGCGGCCCGCCGACCGGCAGGCCGCTCGTCTCGGCGACCAGCCGCTCCGCGGGCCGCCCCTTCTCGATCACCCAGCACAACACCCGTCGCCCGGGCGCGTCATCCCCGTCGCCGCCACCCGACCGGAAACGGAAACACGGCGGCAACGGGACGCAATCCGCAGCACTCCCTGCGACCGCCCCGCAGCGGCCTCACCCCTTCAGCGGCCGGAACAGGCCCTCCTGCACCACCGACACCACCAGCTGCCCGTTCCGGTCGAAGATCTCCCCGCGGGCGAGCCCGCGCGCGCCGTGGGCGATCGGGGACTCCTGCTGGTAGAGCAGCCAGTCGTCGGCGCGGAACGGACGGTGGAACCACATCGCGTGGTCCAGCGAGGCCATGTCGAAGTGCCGGGTGCCCCAGAGCGGCTCGACGGGGGCGCGCACGGCGTCGAGGAGCGTCATGTCGCTCGCGTACGTCAGGGCGCAGACGTGTATCAGCGGGTCGTCGGGCAGGGCGCCGTTCGTCCGCAGCCAGACGCCGCTGCGCGCCTCGACGCCCGTCAGCTCCTCCTTCGTCCAGCGCAGGCGGTCGACGTAGCGGATGTCGAAGGGCTGGCGGCGGCTGATGAACGGGGGCAGTTCGCCGAGCCGGGAGCCGACCTCCTCCAGGGCGCTGGGCAACTCCTCGGGGGCGGGGACGTGCGGCACCGGGAACTGGTGCTCGATGCCGCCCTCCTCGGGGACGTGGAAGTCGGCGGTGAGGGCGAAGATCGAGCGGCCGCCCTGGATGGCGAGCACCCGGCGGGTGGTGAAGGAGCGGCCGTCACGGATCCGGTCGACCTGGTAGACGATCGGCACGCCGGGCACCCCGGGGCGCAGGAAGTACGCGTGCAGCGAGTGGACGGGCCGGTCGCCGTCGACCGTGCGCCCCGCGGCGACCAGCGCCTGCCCGGCGACCTGGCCGCCGAACGTCCGCTGCAGTGCCTCCTCGGGACTGCGGCCGCGGAAGATGTTCAGCTCGATCTGCTCCAGGTCGAGCAGATCGACGAGGTCGTCGACGGGGGTACCCATGGCTGCGCTTCCTCTCCGGGCTCTCCGGGACCACGGCCCGGGCGGAGGTCCTCCGCCCGCCTGCCGGCGCCCGTTCCTCTCGAATTCTCCAGCTCACTCGAATCCTCCGGCGACCGCTGGAATTCCCGTTCCCGGGCCCCGACCCCCCGATTCACTCGAACGAGTGCCCGATCGCCGACCACAGAGCGATCGCAGCCCGCCGACCACCAACCACCAACCACCGACCGTAAACCGACCGCAGCCCGATCCGGCGCCCTCCCCGCCCTACCCGAGCCCGGACTGCCGCACGGTGATGTTGAGCCGCCCCACCAGTCCCAGCGCCGGGTCCGCCGTCCCCGCGAGCGTCCGCACCACCCCGTGGTACGCGAACCGCGCCGGGCCGCCGAAGACCAGCAGGTCGCCGCTGCGCAGCTCCAGGTCGGTCCACGGCCGGGTCCGGGTCTCGGTGTTCCCGAGCCGGAAGACGCAGGAGTCGCCGAGCGAGAACGACACGACGGGGGCGTCCGCCCGCTCGTCGCGGTCCTGGTGGAGGCCCATCTTGGTGCCGTGCGCGTAATGGTTGACGATCGCGATGTCCGGCTCGTATGACGCGGCGCCCGCGATCCCGGCGACGCCCTCCCCGTACGCGTCGGCGACCGCACGCCGGGCGAGGTCACCGAGGAGCGGCGGGAACGGCTTGACCGGCGCGCCGTCGGCGGCGGTGCGCCGGTAGCCGTACGGGTACCAGTGCCAGCCGAGGCTCACCATGCGGACGGACATCACGCCGCCGGTGGGCATCCGGACGGCGTGCAGGCCGGCCGGGCCGCGGGCCCAGTCCCGACAGGCGGCGACGAGGCGCAGCTGGGCGTCGGCGTCCAGCCAGTCGGGGAGGAGGACGGCGCCGGACGCGGGTTCGGAGCGCTCGCGCGGCGCGGAGGGCTCCGACGGTTCACCGAACAGCTCGCCCTGGATCACGCCACCATCCTCGCGCATCACAGAGCCGGAACAGCCGGAACAGCGGGAACAGCGGGAACAGCCAGAGCAGCCGGAACGAATGGAGCGAACGGGACGGCAGGCGTCAACCCAGCAGCCCGAGCTCCCGCGCACAGTCCGGCCACGCCTCCCATCCCTGCCGCCGGAGGATCTCCTCCCCCACGGTGGTCTGCTCGCGCCGGTTCGCGTGGTCGGGCCGGTCGGCGAAGCGCAGGCCGCCCGCGTCCGTCCAGGTGGGTGCCCAGATCTGCAGGCCGCCGTAGTAGCCGTTGCCGGTGTCGGCCCGCCAGTCGCCGCCGCTCTCGCAGTCGGCGAGCTGGTCCCAGATGACGTCCGCGACCCGGACGGCGGACCACGCGCGTCCCCCGGCCGACACCAGCGCCCCCACGCAGAGCGCCGCGGCGAGCAGCACCATCACGACCAGCAGCGCCACCGTGCCCCGCCCGAAACGCTCATCACACGAATGCGGCACAGCAGCCGACCCTAGGCGCGACGCACCGGCCCCCGCCTCGACACGCCGGACACGCCGCCGGCCGCTCCCCCACGCAGCGGAGAAGCGGCCGTGACGATGATGCGCGCGACGAAGCCGGCATCAACGAGCGTCAACGAGAGCCAACGAGCGCCCAACGAGCGCCAATCGACGTCAGCGAACGCCAACGAACATCAACGAACGTCAGATGCTCAGAACCTGGCCGGGGAAGATCAGGTCCGGGTTGCCGCCGACGACCTTGGCGTTGTTCTTGTACAGGTCGTGCCAGTCGAGGCCCTGCGCGGCGGCGATGGAGCTCAGCGTGTCACCGGACTTGACGGTGTAGTTGCCGCCCTTGGCCGGGGCAGCCGGGGCAGCCGGGGCAACAGGCTTGGCGTCGTTCGAACGGTTCCAGGACTGCGCGCCCTTGTCGGCCTTCGGAGCCTGGGTCGGCTTCGCAGCCGGAGCAGCCGGCTTGGCAGCCGGAGCGGCCGGAGCAGCGGGCTTAGCGGCCGGAGCGGCAGGCTTCGCAGCCGGAGCAGCCGGCTTCGCGGCGGTCGCACCGGCCGAGGTGTCGACGGCCGCCGGGGCGCCGCCCTTGGTCAGGCCGGCCTTGACGGAGCACACGGGCCAGGCGCCCGGACCCTGCGAGGCGAGGACCTTCTCGGCGACGGCGATCTGCTGCGCCTTGGTGGCCTGGTTGGCCTGCGAGGCGTAGGCCGTGCCGCCGTAGGCGGCCCAGGTGCTGGAGGTGAACTGCAGGCCGCCGTAGAAGCCGTTGCCCGTGTTGATGGCCCAGTTGCCGCCGCTCTCGCACTGGGCGACGGCGTCCCAGGTGGAGACCGAGGCGGCGGAGGCCGAGGTGGCCGTGACGAGGCCGGCCACCGGCAGGGCCGCGACGGCGGCGCCCGCGACGACCGCCATGCGCACGCGGTTGCGCTTGGTGGCGGTGGAGGTGGTGGCAGCGGCGGTCTCGTGACGGAAGGTCATGGGGTTCCTCTCGACAGCCCCGGGCGGGCAGGCGGAACCAGGCCCTGGAAGGGGCCGCGTTCGTTGCCGCGTCCGTCGGACGGCCGTGCACGTGTCGGACGTGCCGCTGCCGCCCCGGCCACCCAGCCGCTCGCCGACGATCTGTTCGAGCGATCGCGTCGGCGGGCACGTGCCGCTGCCGGTACGGGGACCGGCGGGCTGTGCGTCGGGGGTGAACCCGGGTGGCGCTCGTTGCGCCGACCAAGAAGCTACGAGTCGGTCGGCGGGGAAACCAAAACCCGAACGGTCTGCCCAGCTCACGCAAGGGTTACCAGCGGTAACGACAGCACAATCCTGCCCGGATTGTCCGTTTTGGCCGCCAATTCCAAGATCAAACATCGGCGCCCCGTGACCTACCTCACGGTTTCATTCCGGCAGGCCTGCCCACGACATCGACACATTGCGACCACATGAACACGCGCTGCGGTCGGATCCGGGGCAATTCCCGTCAGCCTCGACGCCCACCCGTGACGCCTGACACAGGGGTCCGTTGGTTATGGCGACCTCCCCGTAACCGCAATCAAGACCCACCCGAGGAGACCCTGTGCCGCGCATGCTCGACGTCAGCGACGAGGTCCGGTCCGAGATCGGCGACGACGAGGCCGACCGCCTCCTCGGCGGCGACCGCGCCCCCGACAGCTACGAGTGCACCTCCTGCCGCACCCCCGGTGACACCTACTCGGACCCCACGAGCACGGTGCTGTTCGTCGGCGACGAGACCGCCGTGCTGGCCTTCGCCCACGCCCGCTGCATCCCGTCCCAGGTGGTGCCGGTGGCGGAGGAGCAGCTCGCCGGTGCCGTCCGCAGCATCAACCAGGCCCAGACCGACGTCCCGGGCTTCCCGGGCGTCGCGGCGCCCGCGCCGTCCGCCGTCGTGACGCCCACGGCCCCCCCCGCCGTCCCCGCGGCGGCCTCCCCGGCGCTCGGCGCCGCGGTCGCCGACGACCGGCCCAGCGCCCCGGGCCAGGCCGCCATCCTCGGCATCACCTGCGGCCTGGTGCTGCACGGCAAGGTCGGGCACGCGTCGCTCGTGGTCGAGCCGACCGGGCCGGTCGGCCGGCCGGGCAACACCAGCGGCGAGGACGAGTTCCTCGACCTGCTCCAGGACGCCGGCTTCCAGCCGGTCGCCGACCTCGACGAGACGCCCGAGCAGCTCCCGGGCTGGTCGGTCCTGGTGGCCATGGGCAAGCTGCACGCGATCCTGCAGCCCGCGGCGGCCGGCGGCAGCACCGGCTGGTGGCAGGCGCACCAGCCGCTCCAGGTGACCGACGCGTGGCGGCTGGCCGCGAGCCAGCTCTCCGAGGTGACGATGTACGCCGTACCGGCCGGGACGGTCGGCCGGCAGCCGCGCGAGGACCTGCTCCGCCAGGCGCTGGAGCGCGCCGTGTCGATGGGCCAGGTGGTCGCGGCCTCCCTCCCGCTCGCCGGCACCTGAGCCGCACCCGCCCTCACCGCGCCCCCGCCCCCGCCCCCACAGCCCTCAACCGCACGCCCCCTACCCCACACACCACGCCCCCATCGCCACACCCCGGCCGGAAGGCGGCCCTCCGATCGGCATACGCCACCTTCCGGCCGGACCCTCGCGCCCCGCATCCCCTGGCGCTCTCGCTCGTTGGCCCCTGTGTGTACAGCTACGACGTCTCCGCGACCCCCGGCAGGACCGCCACCCTCCCCCGCTCGATCCCGGGCATGCGCCCGTCGTACGACGCCGAGCACCCCCACTCGACGACGCCGATCTACGACGAGCTGTACTCCGAGTACCGGCGGCTGTTCCGCGCGCTGCCGGGCGACCGGTCGGGCGAGGAGGACCTGAAGTTCACCGGCTTCGCGATCCGGGAGGGGTACCCGCAGCCGGTGGACCCACGGCCGTACCCGTCGCAGCAGGCGTTCCAGACGTACGGGGGTCAGGCGGCGGGTCTGCCGCAGTTCATGCCCGCCCAGCAGGCGAACCCCCAGACGAACCCCCAGACGAACGCGCACCCCGCCAACCCCACCAGCGACGGCTACGGCCAGGCCACGCACCACCCCACCGGCCACCACCCGCCGGGACACCACACCGTCGGGCCGCACGCGACCGGCCACCACCCGACCGGCCCCCACAGCACCGGCTCCCACCCGATCGGCTCCCACAGCACCGGTCACCACCACGTCGCGAACCACCCCACCACCGGGCACCACACCACTGCCCACCACCCGCCGAACGGTCACCAGCCCTCGCCCGCAGCGCACTTCGCCAACGGCCAGGGCTGGGTCGCCGCCGGCTACCTCGGCTCGCCGGGCCCGGCTCCCCACCCGATGCCCGCGCCGCCCCCGGTCCCGTCCCCGATGATGGGCACGGCCCCGTCCGCCGGAGGACGGCACCGCCAGATGCTGTCCCTCCCCCCGGGCCGCACGGGCGACCACCACTGACCACCCCTGCACCCGCCTGAACCACCGACGCCGCAGAACGACGAACGACGAAGGGCCCCGCCACCGAAGCGACGAGGCCCTCCCCCCGTAAAAGCGCAGGCGCGTGGACGCCCGAACAGCGTTACTACTACTTCTTCTTGCGCTTCTCCCGCACGCGCACCGAGATCGAGATCGGCGTCCCGACGAAGCCGAACTCCTCGCGCAGCCGGCGCTCGATGAAGCGCCGGTAGCCCGCCTCCAGGAAGCCCGAGGCGAACAGCACGAAGCGCGGCGGACGGGTGCCCGCCTGGGTGCCGAACAGGATGCGGGGCTGCTTGCCGCCGCGGATCGGGTGCGGGTGGGCGGCGACGAGCTCGCCGAGGAAGGCGTTCAGGCGCGCGGTCGGGATGCGGGTCTCCCAGCCGTCCAGCGCGGTCTCGATCGCCGGGACGAGCTTCTCCATGTGCCGGCCGGTCTTGGCCGAGACGTTGACGCGCGGGGCCCACTGCACCTGGACGAGGTCACGCTCGATCTCGCGCTCCAGGTAGTAGCGGCGCTCCTCGTCGAGCTGGTCCCACTTGTTGTAGGCGATGACGACGGCGCGCCCGGCCTCGACGGCCATCGAGATGATGCGGGTGTCCTGCTCGGCGAGGGTCTCGCTGGCGTCGATCAGGACGACCGCGACCTCGGCCTTCTCCAGCGCGGAGGCGGTGCGCAGGGAGGCGTAGAAGTCGGCGCCGGCGGTCAGGTGGACGCGGCGGCGGATGCCGGCGGTGTCGACGAACTTCCAGGTCTTGCCGCCGAGTTCGATCATCTCGTCGACCGGGTCACGGGTGGTGCCGGCCAGCTCGTTGACGACCACGCGCTCCTCGCCCGCGACCTTGTTGAGCAGGCTGGACTTGCCGACGTTCGGGCGGCCGATGAGCGCGACACGGCGCGGGCCGCCGGGGGCGGCGTCGCCGAAGGTCTGCGGCGGGGCCTCGGGCAGGGCGGCCATGACGGCGTCGAGCAGGTCGCCCGAGCCACGGCCGTGCAGGGCCGAGACGGGGTATGGCTCGCCCAGGCCGAGGGACCACAGGTAGGCGGCCTCGGCCTCGGTGGACTGGCCGTCGACCTTGTTGGCGCACAGGACGGTCGGCTTGCCGGCCCGGCGGATGATCTTGATCAGGGCCTCGTCGGTGTCGGTGGCGCCGACGGTGGCGTCGACGACGAACAGCACCGCGTCGGCCTGCTCGATGCCGAGCTCGGCCTGGGCGGCGACCATCGCGTCGATGCCGAGGACGTCGATCTCCCAGCCACCGGTGTCGACGACCTTGAAGCGGCGGCCGTTCCAGCTGGCCTCGTAGCTCACCCGGTCGCGGGTGACGCCCGGCTTGTCCTCGACGACGGCCTCGCGGCGGCCGATGATGCGGTTCACGAGGGTCGACTTGCCGACGTTCGGGCGGCCGACGATGGCCAGCACCGGCAGCCGGACGTGCTCGGCGGCGTCGAGGCCGTCCACGTCGTCGAGGTCGAAGCCCTCTTCGGCGGCGAGGGCCATGAACTCGGCGTACTCGGCGTCGTCCAGCTCACCGTGGCCGGTGGCGTGCTCTGCGGTCATGTTCGTCTGTTCCGTTTCCCGGCCCGGCCCTTCCCAGGGGCGCGCCGTGCGTACCTGCCCCGCTCGGGGCAGCGCGAGTACTTCTCCTGCGGCACCTCGGCGGTGCCGCAGCTCATCGGGGCCACCCGGGGCCGAAGCCCGGCAGGTCACCACCGCACATGGTCACCCCGAGCCGAAACCCAGCAGGTCACCACCACACATGGTCACCCCGAGCCGAAGCCCGGCGGGTCACCACCACACGTGGTCACCCGGAGCCGGAGCCCAGCAGGTCACCACCACACACAAGGGTTCACACCGACGACAGGCCGGCCCGCTCCTCCACCAGCGCGACGATCCGCCCGATCACCTGCTCCAGCGTGAGGTCGCTGGTGTCGACCAGGACGGCGTCGGCGGCCTGGGTCAGCGGAGCCGTCTTCCGGGAGGAGTCGGCGGCGTCCCGGCGGGCGAGGTCGGCGGCCATCGCGGTGATGGTCGCCTCGTCGACGCCCTTGGCGCGCAGCTCGGCCGCCCGGCGCTCGGCGCGGGCGGTCTCGGAGGCGGTCAGGAAGATCTTGACGGTGGCGTCCGGGAACACCACGGTCCCCATGTCACGGCCCTCGGCGACGATGCCGCGCTCGGCGACCTCGGCGCAGCCGCGCTGCAGCTCGACCAGCCGGGTGCGCACCGCCGGCACCGCGGACACGGCGCTGACCCGCGCCGTCACCTCGGGGCCGCGGATCGGGCCGGACACGTCCTGGCCGTCCACCGTGATGGTGGGGCCGTCGGCGTCCGTCCCCGAGACGATCACCGGCTTCCCGCACGCGACGGCCACCGCCTCCGCGTCATCGGTGTCGACGTCGTTGGCCTGCATCCACCAGGTCATCGCCCGGTACATGGCACCGGTGTCCAGGAAGCTCAGGCCCAGCCGGGCGGCGACGGCGCGCGAGACGGTCGACTTGCCGGAACCGGAGGGTCCGTCGATGGCGACGACGACCGGGGCGTGCGCTCGGTCGGCAGTGTCCACGGGGTCGAACCTCTCTCTGAGCATGGGACCCGGCGCCTGGACAGCCAGTGGGCAGGCGTTGGACAGGCATACGACCGGGGATTGTCTCCCTCAAGGTTAATGGACCGCCGCAGGAGCCAGCCCCGCAAGGTCCGACCGCCCCCGACGGCCCTTACGGCTCCACCAGCTCCCCCCTCACCGTCCCACCAGCTCCACCACCGCGTTCCCCAGCCGGGGCCGGACGTACTCCCCGTCCCGCTCGATGCCGAGCACGCCGCCGAGGAAGGCCATCTTCGACGTCCCGTCCGGCCGTTCCCAGTCGAACGGCACCTTCGAGACGTGCGACGGGAAGGCGTTCTCCTCGAGGAGCTGCCCCCGCCACCCGAAGTCGGTCCGCGGCTCCGGCCCGGACGACGTCCGGGTGTGCGCGAAGAAGGCCGTGATCCACCCCGAGACGAAGTCCCCGCCCGAGTCCGAGCGCCACTTGTACAGCGAGCGCCAGAACTCCTCGTCCACCGGCCAGCCGGCCGCCGTCCGCGCCAGGACCTTCAGCACCGGGCGCAGCTCGGCGAACCAGTCCGCGAGCGGTTCGAACCAGGGCGCCAGCTCGCCGACCCGCTCCGCCAGCAGCGCCCAGTCGTTCACCGTCCCCTCCAGGCGGACCCGCGGGATGCCGCACAGCGAGTCCCACTTGAACTCGTAGTAGGGGCTGACGACGTCCATCAGCGCGACCAGCACCGACGAGACGTCGTCCGGCGTGGTCGTCGAGAAGGACGGCTGGAAGAGCTCGACCAGCTCCGTCCCGATCCGCTCCGCCAGCGGCTCCCGCACCAGGCGGATCGACCGTGCCCAGTCCGGCTCCGGCCCCAGCAGGCTGTCGTCCCGGACGGCGATCTCCTGCCGCTGCCCCGGCGTGTCCGTGAACAGTCCCTCGTACGCCTTCGCGTTCAGCCGCACGTGCACCGCGACCTCGTGCACCACCGCGTACCAGAGCACGTCCGGCGACAGGCTCAGCGGCAGGTGACCGCAGAACGCCAGGTGCGCCGCCCGCAGCAGCAGGCTCCACGTCGGTTCGTCGCCGGCCGGCCGCTGCCGTTCCCCCGGCGCGGCCGGCAGTGAGTCCGCACTGCGGTGGTGCAGCCGGAAGTCCCGGCCGATCACCGCCGCCAGGAAGGCGTCGTTCCCGACGATGTCCAGCTCGCCCACGTCACCCGGCTCTTGGCCTTCGCCGAGCGGTATCTCGACGATCACGCCCAATCCCCCCTGAACCCGAAACCCGAAACCCGAAACCCGAAACCTGGAACCCAGACCCCGGAACCTCAGTCCCGCACGCTCCACCCGCTCGACCGCAGCGCCGCCGTCAGCGGCTTCACCGCCGTCGGCGCGATGGAGAGCTGGACGAAGCCGACCTGCTGCCCGTCCGAGTGCTCGATGACGACGTCCTCGATGTTGACCCCGGCCGCGCCGACCTCGCCGAAGAGCCGGCCGAGCTCGCCCGGCTGGTCGCCGAGGACGACCGACACCGTCTCGTACCGGGTGGGCGGCGCGCCGTGCTTGCCGGGGATGCGCGCCTGCCCGGTGTTGCCGCGCCGCATGACGGCCTCGATGCCGACCGCGCCCGAGCGGCGCTCGGTCGCCTCGGCGGCGTCCAGGGCGCGCAGCGCGGCGACGGTCTCACGGAGGTCCACGGCGACCTCGTCCAGGATGTCGGCGACGGCGCCGGCGTTGGCGGAGAGGATGTCGACCCACATGCCGGGGTTGGAGGCGGCGATCCGGGTGACGTCCCGGACGCCCTGCCCGGAGAGCCTTATCGCCGTCTCGTCGGCGTGCTCCAGCCGGGCGGCGACCAGCGAGGACACCAGCTGCGGGGCGTGCGACACCAGGGCGACCGCCCGGTCGTGGGCGGCGGCGTCCATCACGATCGGCATCGCGCCGCACAGCGCGACGAGCTCCAGGGCGGCGTTGAGCGTCTCGGTGTCGGTGTCGGCGGTGGGGGTGAGCACCCAGGGGCGGCCCTCGAAGAGGTCCGCGCGGGCGGCGAGCGGGCCGGAGCGCTCGCGGCCGGCCATCGGGTGGCTGCCGATGTAGTGGACGGTGTCGCAGCCGAGCGCGGTGACCTCGGCGCGCGGGCCGGCCTTGACGCTCGCGACGTCGGTGTACCAGCGGGCCAGGTTGCGGCGCTGGCAGTCGGCGAGCACCTTGCCGACCAGGGCGGGCGGGACGGCGATGACCGCGAGGTCGACGGGGCCGTCGGCCGGTTCGGTGGTGCCGGCGCCGAGCGAGGCGGCCGTGCGGGCGGCGTCCGGGTCGGCGTCCTCCAGGTGGACGGTCAGCCCGCGGCCCGTCAGGGCGAGGGCGGCGGAGGTGCCGATCAGTCCGGTGCCGACGACGACGGCAGTGCGCATGGCGGGTCGCTCTCCTTCACGGGACCGGCCGGCGGGCCGGGGTGCTCGCCCCATCCTCTCGCATCGCCCCCGCCCCCGCGTCCACCGCCCACCCCGCGGACAGCCGCACCAGCAGCACCACCACGGAGAACCACCGAAGCCCCGCCCCCGTCCCACAGAGTGCACACGCCACCGCGCGGGCGAAATCCGGAGACGCCCGCCCGGAGGCGCGGCAGACTGGCCGCCCGAGGCAGACGAGACGGACGAGGCACCCGACGCGGACACCGTCGGCGCCGGCGGCAGGACGCGAACGAAGGGGTTGCGCATGGACGATCAGCACAGCGACGGGACCGGACGGCCGAAACCACCGGCCGTGCCGGCGCACCCGTCGGTCCTGGATTCGGTCGTGGTCCACGCCGAGGGCGCGGTGTGCCGCCGCCGGGCCACCGTGCCCGTCCCGCCCGGCGGCCGGCTGCGGCTGACCGGTCTGCCCCGCACGCTGGACGGCCGCTCGCTGCGCGCCCGGGTGCTCGGCGGCCCGCCCGGCACCGCCGTCACCGAGGCCCGTGTGGAGCAGCTCGCCGAGATCCGCGACGAGTCCGAACTCCCGGCCCTGCGGCGCGAATTGGATGAGGCCAGGGAGCGCCTGGGCGCCCTCGTCGAGCGCCACCGCGTGGTCCTCGCGTCGATCGCCGAGACGAGCGACCTGCGCGCCGTCACCCCGCAGCGGCGGCGGCCGGACGAGGTCCTGCGCCGCACGCCCGCCGACGCGTGGCTGGAGCTGGCGGAGTTCGTCGACGAGCGGCTGGCCGGGCTCCAGACGCGCGCCGAGCAGCTCACCCGGGAGATCGAACTCGCCGACCACGAGTGCGAGTTGATCAACGACCGGCTGGAGCGCGCGTCCACCGCCGGCCCGTCCCACCCGGTGGAGACGGCCACCACCGTCCTGCTGACCCTGACGACCGCCCCGACCCACGCCGACGAACCGGACGGCACCCCCACTCCCGCCCACGCCGACGAACCGGACAGCGCCCACACCCCCACCCCCTCCCACGTCGAGATCGAGCTGGAGTACGGCGTCGCCGCCGCCCGCTGGATCCCCGCCTACCGGCTGTCCTACCGGCAGGGCTCCGACACCGGCCGCCTCGTCCTGCGCGCCTCCGTCGCCCAGCAGACCGGCGAGGACTGGACGGGCGTCCGCCTCGCGCTGTCCACCGCCGACCTCGACCGCCGCACCGACCTGCCCAAGCTGCGCTCGCTGCGGATCGGCCGCAGCCAGCCCGCGCCGCCGCCGTCCGGCTGGCGCGAGCCCCCGAGCGGCCTCGCCGACCTGTTCGCGGGCTACGACGCGGCCGACGAGCTGCCCGGCAAGCCCCGGCCCCGCAGCGGCCCGTTCGCCGTCTCGGCGGCGGCGCCCACACCCCCCGCCCGGTCGCGCGGGACGGTCCCGAGCGCTCCCCGCCATGCGCTACCGAGCCGACCGGGCGGCAGCGCGTTCGGCGGGGGCGGGCGCGGCGGCGGCACCCTGGACTTCGCCGACGACGAGTACCCGCTCCCCTCGCCGCCGCCCCCGCCCGGCTTCGCCGGCTACGGCGGCGCACCGGTCCCCCAGGCGCCACTCGCCCCCGCCGCACCCGGCGGCCCGGCCCCCGTCCCGTACGGCGCGGCCCCCGCGCCCGCAGCCGCCCCGATCGCGAAGTCCGCAGCACCCGCGGCCATGAAGCGCATGGCCGGCCGCCAGGACGCCATCGCCCCCGAGCCCCCAAAAGCCGACTTCACAGGAGCCCCCGGCAGCCTCACCCCCGCCCTGCTCGACTACCCCGATCTCGTCCTGGCCGGCCCCGACGCGCCCACGAGCCGCCGCGGCACGCTCCACCCGCCCACCGGCACCCCGGAGGCGAGCCGAGGCGGCCTCGGCCGCGTGCGCAGCCTGCGCCTGCCCCAGCACGCCGTGGCGCCCCGCGTCTCGGCCGGCTCGTTCGACCACCGCTTCGACGCCGCCGCCCCCGCAGACATCCCGTCCGACGGCACCTGGCACACCGTCACGGTGGACGAGATCCCGCTGTCCGTCCGCCCCGAATACGTCACCGTCCCGGCCGTCGAGGAGAAGGTGTACGCGACGCTCGTCCTCGCCAACCGCACCGACCGCGCCGTCCTTGCGGGCCCGGTCGAGGTCACCGTCGACGACGAGTTCCTGCTCACCGCCGCCCTGCCCACGCTCGCGCCCGGCGGCGCGCGGCGCGTGGGCATCGGCGTCACCGAGAGCATCGAGGTGGCGCGCCGCACCGAGCTGCACGAGGCCGTCGCGGGCAAGCTGAGCGTGCTGAACAACAGCACCGTGCTGGACCACCGGGTGCACGTCGAGCTGGCGAACCGGCTCGGCCGCGCCGTCACCGTCGAGGTCCGCGAGCGCGTGCCGGTCACCTCCGACGCCGAGATCCGGATCGACGAGCGCGCCGACTGGCACGCCCCGACGGTCCCGACCCCGCAGTGCCCGCCCAGCACCCGGCTCTGGCGGGTCGAACTGCCCCCGGGCGGGCGCGCCGAGCTCGACGGCGGCTACCAGATCAAGATCCCGGCCGGAAAGGCCATCGTCGGCGGAAACCGGAGGAACTGAGAATGACCGGAACCACCCCCCTCCCCGTCACCCCGCTCCCCGTCACGGCCCTCCCCGTCACCGCCGTCACCTGCCTGGAGGACCGCAGCCAGGTCGAGCGCACGGCGACGGTCGAGCTCGCCGCGGGCGTCCAGCGCCTGCGCCTCGGCCCGCTCACCGCGCTCGCCGTGGACCGCACCCTGCGCGCCGAGAGCAGCGCGCCCGGCAGCCGCGTCCTGGACGCCCGCCTGGTGCGCAGCTGGACCCCGCGCGCCCCGCAGGCGCCCGGTCCGGACGACTCCGCGCTGCGCCACCGGCTGCACGAACTGGACGTCGAGACCCGGCTGACCGACCAGACCCGCACCCGCCTGGAGGCCAGGCTCGCGCTGCTCGCCCAGCTCGCCGCCGACCTCCTGCGCGAGGTCGGCGAGGGCGCCGGCGTCGGCGAGGTCGAACGCGCCCGCTGGACCCGTGAGCTGGACCGGGTGGACGCCGAGCGCGAGCGCCACGGCGAGGAGCTGCGCGCCACCCGGTCCCGGCTGCGCCGCCTGGAGGAGGAACGCTCGCAGGCGCTCACCGCGCTCGACGAGGCCGAGGAGGAGCCGGCCGAGCTGGTCGCCCACCTGGACCTCACCGTCGAGGCCGCCTCGGCCGGCCCCGGCACGCTGACCGTCAGCCACCTGGTGCCGTGCGCGCTCTGGCGCCCGTCGTACCGCGCCACCCTCGCCGGCGGGAGCCTGCACCTGGAGTCGGAGGCCGTGGTCTGGCAGCGCACCGGCGAGGACTGGACCGGCGCGCGGCTCACCTTCTCCACCGCCCGCTCCGCCCTCGCCACCGATCCGCCCGCGATCACCGAGGACGTCCTGATGCTGCGCGAGCGCACCGGCGAGGAGCGCCGCACCGTCGAGGTCGAGCTGCGCGAGGAGACCGTCGGCACGCTCGCCCCGGACGCCGCCGTGCCGGGCGTGGACGACGGCGGCGAGGTCCGGGTGCTGCCCGCGCCCGCGCCGGCCACCGTACCGTCCGACGGCCGGGCGCACCGGGTGCCGCTGGGCGGCTTCGGGGCGCCGGCGAGCAGCGAGTACGCGTGCGCGCCGGAGCTGTCCCCGCTGGTCACCCAGGTGGTCCGGTTCCGCAACGCGGCCGGGCACCCGCTGCTGGCCGGCCCGGTCGAGCTGGTCCGCGGCAGCGGCTTCACCGGCCGGGGCGAGCTGCGCTTCACCGCGGCCGGCGCCGAGGCCGAGCTGGCGTTCGGCAGCTCGGACGGCTACCGGGTGGTCCGCGAGGCCGAGGAGCGGCAGGCCACCGCCGGGCTCACCGGCCGCCAGACGACCACCCGGACGGTCCGGCTGCACCTGTCCCGGTTCTCCGGCCCGGAGGAGCGGGACGAGCAGGTCGTGACGGTCCGCGAACGGGTGCCGGTCTCGGAGGTGTCGGCGGTGGAGGTGCGGCTGCGCAAGGAGGAGTGCACCCCGGCCCCGGACGCCTTCGACGCCGAGGGCATCGTCCGCTGGGACGTGCCGCTCGGCCCCGGCGCCCGCCGGACGCTCACGCTGGTGTACGAGATCTCGGCCTCCGCCAAGGTGGCCGGGCTCTGACTCCCGCACCGAAGTGACCGCCGCGCCGAAGTGACCCCCGCACCGAAGTGACCCCCACGCCGTAATGACCCCCGCGCCGAAGTGACACCTGCTCAGGATCGACCGGCGCAGGACCAAAGGGACCGAACCGGGTACAACAGGAACATGATCCTCCACCTCGCACCCCTGGACGACTGGCTGGCCGACCCCGGCCGCCCGTACGCCGCCGCCTCGCTGCTCACCGACGGGTTCATCCACTGCTCGGCGGACGAGCCGACGGCGCTCGCGGTGGCCAACCACTTCTTCGCCGACGCCCCCGATCCGCTGATGGTGCTGCTGATCGAGGAGTCGCTGGTGGAGCCGATGGTCAAGTGGGAGGCCCCGCACGGCGCACCGCCGCCCGGGGCCACGCCCGGCGTGCTGTTCCCGCACATCTACGGCCGGCTGAACCGCTCCGCCGTGGTCGGCCTGGCGAAGCTCCAGCGCGGCCCGGACGGCCGCTGGGCCTCCCTCACCCCCTGGAGCTGAGCCCCACCGGGGACGGTCGGCTCACAGCCATCCGCGCTCCCGCGCCGCCATGCCGGCCTGGAAGCGGGTGGTCGCACCCAGCGCCCGCATCAGGCTCTGCAGCCGGCGCTGGGTGGTCCGGGCGCTCCAGCCGAGCGAGCGGGCGATCGACTCGTCGGTCAGGCCGGCCGCCAGCAGGCCCAGCAGCTTGCGGTGGTCGGCCGCCGGCTCCAGCGCCGCGTCCGCCGCGCCGATCGCGGCCTGGAGCTGGACGGCCCGCTCCCACTCCGCCTCGAACAGCGTGTCCAGCGCCTGGAGCAGCGCGGAGGGGTGGATGACGTAGGCGGCGTCGAGGACGCTGTCGCCGACGCTGATCGGGATGATCGCCATCCGGTCGTCCGAGATGATCATCTTCATCGGCAGCGTGGGCCGCACCCGGGCCTCCTCGCCGTCCGCGACGCCGACCAGGATGTTCTTCTCCAGCCGCCCGGGCCAGGCCACCGCCTCCCGGTCGTAGATGGTCCGGAAGCGCAGCCCCTCGCGCAGCCGGTCCCGCTGCGTCGGCATGAGCCCCACCGGGTCCTGGATGTACGGCGGGCAGTCGAAGCCGCGCACCTGGTACTGGCTGGTCTCGGTGATGTGCTCCAGCCGCTGGGCGATCGCCTCGCCGCCGGTCAGCACCTCGACCGAGTGCGCCGGGTCGGTGTAGCGCGAGGCCTCCCGGAAGGCGTCCATCAGCCGGTGCATCTCGGCCCTGGCGTGCCGCAGTTCGGACTCGCGGTGGCCTATCAGGGTCCCGATCGCGACGTCGGGGGCGACCGGCAGGTAGCGCTGCCGGTCCACCGGCGCGCGGGTGGCCATGCCCTGCTGGGCGAGCCGGTCGAGCGCGCGCACGCTCTGCTGGAGGGTCAGGCCGCAGCTCTCGGCCAGGTCCTCCGCGGTGGACTGCGGGTTGGCCACCAGCGCGGCGTAGACCTGTCCGTCCGGCTCGGCCAGTCCCAGTGCGCTGAGTGGTGCATCGGACACGACGCCGTCTCCCCCTTTTCGCCCCCACCGGCGCCCGTGCTGGCGCACTCCCGCCACGCGAAGCGGCGGTGGTCAGGTGGCCATCCTCGGCCACGGATCATGACGCTGACAAGGCCGTGACCAGCGGGTGCGTCCCGGCTCACATACACACCGGAGGGTCCCCCGCCACCACGGGCGGGAGACCCTCCGGAGAACTGTCCGTGAACCGGTCCCTTGCGGGCCGACCCCTACCGGCCGACCCTTACAGGCCGACCTCGTGCATCAGCTGGCCGACCTCGGGGTTGGTCAGGCGGCGCAGCCAGCCCGACTTCTGGTCGCCCAGCGCGATCGGGCCGAAGTGGGTGCGCACGAGCTTCTCGACCGGGAAGCCGACCTCGGCCAGCATCCGGCGCACGATGTGCTTGCGGCCCTCGTGCAGGGTCACCTCGACCAGGTAGTTCTTGCCGACGTTCGAGATGACCTTGAAGCTGTCGGCGCGGGCGTAGCCGTCCTCCAACTCGACGCCCTGGGCCAGCTGCTTGCCCAGGTCGCGCGGGATCGGGCCCTGGATGGCGGCCAGGTAGGTCTTGGTCACGCCGTACTTGGGGTGGGTGAGGCGGTGGGCCAGCTCGCCGTGGTTGGTGAGCAGGATGATGCCCTCGGTCTCGGTGTCCAGGCGGCCGACGTGGAACAGCCGGGTCTCCCGGTTGGTCACGTAGTCGCCGAGGCACTGGCGGCCTTCCGGGTCCTCCATGGTGGAGACGACGCCGGCCGGCTTGTTGAGCGCGAAGAACAGGTAGGACTGGGTGGCGACGGTCAGGCCGTCGACCTTGATCTCGTCGTTCTGCGGGTCGACGCGCTTGCCCTGCTCGGTGACGCGCTGGCCGTTGACCTCGACGCGGCCCTGCTCGATCAGCTCCTCGCAGGCGCGGCGGCTGCCGATGCCGGCCCGGGCCAGCACCTTCTGCAGGCGCTCGCCCTCGGGCTCGCCGAAGGTCTTGGGCAGCTTGACGGCGGGCTTGTCGTGCCGGGCGAGGACGGCGTCCTCGATCCGGGCCTGGAGCTCACGCGAGCGCTGCGGCTGGCGGCGCGGGTCGCCCGGGGCGCCCTGGCCCTCGCGGCGCGGGCGCGGGGCCGGGCCGGGGCGCCGGCCGGCGAAGCCGCCGCGGGCGGGGGTGGCGTTGGGGCCGCCGCCGTACTCGGGGCGGTCGTAGCGCCGCTCCTCGGGCCGCAGCGGGCGGTCCGGGTAGCGCCGGTCGTCGCGCCGGTCGTCCCGGCGGTCGTCCCGGCGGTCGTCACGCCGGTCGTCGCGGCGGGAGTCCCGCCCGGACGAGCCGGAGCCGCCGCGCGAGCCGCCCCCGTAGGAGCCGCCCCGCGAGCCCGAGCCGCCACCGTACGAACCGCCGCCGGACGAACCGCCGCGCGAGCCCGAGCCGCCGCGGCCGCCGCCCCCGTAGGAGCCGCCGCCCCGGCCCCCGCCCTGTCCGCCGCGACCGCTTCCGCCGCCGCTGCTGTTCCTGCCGTTGCCACTGCTACGCATCAAAGTGTCCGTACGTCGTTCCGTCTGGGATGTGCGGTCGTTTCGGCCGACCTCACCGCCCCCTGCCGATCGTGCTCAGCCCGACCGGCCTCGCCACTGCCGTCCGCGGCCTGCGCGGCAGCGGCGGCGACCGCCTCCGCGATCATCGTGCCCTCCAGGGACTCCGCTTCCACGTCGTCGACCTCGGGCAGGAAGGGAGCGAGCTCCGGCAGCTCGTCCAGGCCGCGGAGCCCCATCCGTTCCAGGAAGTAGTTCGTCGTCCGATACAGGATCGCACCTGTTTCGGGCTCGGATCCGGCCTCTTCCACCAGTCCTCGCTGTACCAGGGTACGCATCACACCGTCACAGTTCACACCACGGACGGCCGAGACCCGCGATCTGGACACCGGCTGCCGGTAGGCGACGACCGCCAGGGTCTCCAGCGCGGCCTGGGTGAGCCGGGCCTGCTGGCCGTCCAGGACGAAGCGGTCGACGGCCGGGGAGCAGGCGGCCCGGCTGTAGAAGCGCCAGCCGCCGGCGACGTGCCGAAGGTCGAAGCCGCGGCCCTGGGCGGTGTACTCGGCGGACAGCCCGCGCAGCGCGTCGGCGATCTCCGCCCGGGGCCGTTCCAGCACGCCGGCCAGCCGGTCCTCGGTCACCGGATCGTCGACGATCATCAGGATCGCCTCCAGCTCGGCCCGCAGCCCGGGACCGGGCTCCCCGACGTCCCCGACGTCCTCGGCCGCATCGACCGGCACCGGTCGCGCGTCGGAAGTCGGCGGCGCCGACTTCTGGTGCACGACGTGCGCCTCGGCCACGGGTTCCGCCGGCACGTCCGCCACCGGCGCCGGCTCGTCCGGCAGGAGCTCGAAGGCCGGCTCCAGCCACTCCTCGGCCCGCGGCTGCCCGGGCAGCCCCAGCCGCCGCCGCAGCGGCCGCCCGCCGCCGCCCGCAGACGTCTCCGTCACCCGTCCTCCTCCTTCTCCCCCGCCGGCCGGTCGAACTCGTCCGTGACCTCCACCGGGCCCCGCCCGGGCTCGGCCACCCACCGCACGGTCAGCTCGCCGAGCGCCTCCGGCTGCTCGAAGGCGAGCGCCTGCTCGCGGTAGAGCTCCAGCAGCGCGAGGAAGCGGGCGACGACGACCAGGGTGTCCGGCGCGTCCGCCACCAGCCGCCGGAACGACGCCTCGCCGAGCTCGGTGAGCAGGGCCACCACCAGCCCGGCCTGCTCGCGCACGCTGACCGGCGGCGTGTGGATGTGGTCGACGTAGACGACGGGCGCCGGTTTGGGCTCCATCGCCTTCGCCGCGAGCTCCGCGAGGC